>JAYUQE010000083.1:0-2087 GCA_043756905.1 Burkholderiales bacterium
CACGGTCATGCCTGTGAGCGTGATGAAGTTGGCAAAGGCCAGCGCACCGAAGACGATGGCGAAGATCATGGCCGTGGTGCGGCCGGTTTCCACCAGGCACTCGCTCAGCGTGGCCCAGCTCATGCGCCGGCGCGCCAGGGCAATGATGAAAGCACCCGCCGCGCCAATGCCGGCCGATTCAGTGGCCGTGAACACGCCGCCATACAAGCCCCCCATCACGAAGGTGAACAGCAACAGCGTGCTCCACACGCCCTTGAGCGCCCGAAAGCGCGCGGCCATGGGCAGCCGCGTGCCGCGCGGGCCCAGCGCCGGGTTGAGCGTGACGATGACCCAGACCGTGCCGATGAACAGCAGCATCAACAGGATGCCGGGGACGATGGTGGCGATGAACAGCTTGCGGATGTCGGTTTCAGTGAGCAGGCCGAAGATCACCAGCGGCACCGAAGGCGGGATCAACACCCCTAGCACGCCGGCCGATGCCACCGTGCCGGTGGAAAGCCGGTCGTGATAGCCCAGGCGGCGCATCGACGGCACGGCCACTTTCGTCATGGTGGCGGCGGTGGCGATGCTGCTGCCCGAGATGGCGGCGAACAGGCCGCAGGCCGCCACCGTGGCGTGTGCCAGCCCGCCCTTGAGGTGGCCAAGCCAGGCGTTGGCAGCGTCGTACAACTCGCTGGAAATATCAGCCTTGTGCACGAACATGCCCATCAGGATGAACATGGGCAGCACCGACATGCCGTAGTTGGCCGATGAATCGACCACGATCTGCCCCAGCATGCCCAGCGCCGGCTCCAGCCCGCGCTGCATGGCAAAGCCGCCCACGCCGGCCAGCAGCATGGCAAAGGCCAGCGGCACGCCGCCGAAGGCCAGCACGAACAGCACGGCAAAACCGATCAGTGCAGCGGTCATGGTGCGCGCACGTCATGGCCACGCAGGCCGCGCCACAACAACCACGCCATGGCCAGCGTGGCGGCCGCGGCGAACAGGCACAGCGCGTAGGTGAGCGGCGCATGCGGCCAGCCCAGCACGATGGTGCTGGTGCGTGCCGCCACGTCGTCACCCGCTTGCAGCCACAGCCGCCAGGTCAGCAGCGCCAGCGCCAGCAGGCTGAGTGCGTCGCACAGCACGCGCTGGATGCGTCGGCCGGTGCGCGGCAGCACGCTGTCGATCAAGCTCACCGTCACGTGGCCGCGGTGGCGCGTAACCAGGGGCAGGGCGGTGAAGATCACCAAGGCCATGGCGAACTGGATGATTTCAACGCTGCCGCGTATGGGAGCTGAAAACAGGTAGCGCGCAAACACGTCGGCAAAGGTGAGCAGCACGATCAGCGCCAGGGGCAGGGCACTGAGCAGGCCCAGCAGGCGGTCGGCCGCGTCGGGCGGCGGCACAGGCGGCACAGGCGGCACAGGCGGCACAGGCGGCACAGCGCCCGCACCGGCCGCTGCGCCATGTTCTGGCTGGAGCGCGGTCATTCAACGCGCGCTCTTTTGGGCTTCCTGCCTGTAGAAGGCCAGCGCCGCCGCGCCATCCACGCCCAGGCTCTTGGCGTCGGCCAGCCAGGCTTGTTCCTGCGGCTGAGCCAGCTTCATGATGTCGGCGCCGAAGGCCGCGCTGGCGGTCTTGATGCTGATGCCGCTGGCCGCGGCATCAACGCGGGTTTTGGCTTCGATCTCGTCAAACACTGCCATGCGCTCGGCGAAGGATTCGCCGCCCAGCTTGGTGATGGCTTCACGGTCTTTGGCGCTCAAGGCTTCCCACTTTTTCTTGTTGATGAAGAAGGCGAAAGAGGGTGCGGTGAGGTGGCCCGGCACATCGATGATGTGCTTGGCGTACTGCAAGGTCTTGAAGGCATTGGCATCGAGCAGCGAATAGCCGGCAAAGGCATCGACTCGAACAGCGACTAGGCCGGCCAACCGTTCCCCACGCATCATACCAATTGTAGGGATGAGTAATGGTCGTGGTTGTCGTATCTGTAATCACCCCGCGATAGGCGGCTTTGAGGGCGGGGTGATCCCACTCTACCCCCGTATCTTGACTGGCAAGCACAATCCCTTGACCGGTATAGCCTAGCGCCCACACTTCCGGCG
>JAYUQE010000084.1:0-15591 GCA_043756905.1 Burkholderiales bacterium
GGGCATGCTGGCCGCGGGCACCAGGTTGCGCCGGCGAATCTCCACCACATCCATGCCGCATTGCCGCGCAGCTTGCTCCACCAATGTCTCCATCAACAGTGCCGCCTCGGGCCGGCCGGCGCCACGGTAGATGTTCACCGGCGCCAGGTTGGAGCGGCTGGCCTGGCCCTGGATGTCCAGATCGCGCAGCGCATAGGCCCGGGCAGGATGCGCGCCGCATTGCGCAGCGGCACCACGGCCGAATAGGGCAGCCAGGCACCGTGGGTGAAGTGCAGTTGCGCTTGCAGACTGACGAAGCGCCCGGCGTCGTCCACCGCCAATTCACCGTGCATCTGCGAGCCGCGGCCATGCATGCCGGAAACAAAATCGTCAGAGCGGCTGCTCTGCCAACGCACGCTGCCTTGCACCTGGCGCGCAGCCAGGGCCACCAGCAGCTCTTCGGGGTAGACCGATGACTTGAAGCCGAAAGCGCCGCCGACATCGGGCGCGATCACGCGCACCTGTTCAACAGGCAGCTTCAAGGCCTGGGCGATATCGGCCTGTGCGCGCGCGGGCGTTTGCGTGCCCAGCCACACCGTCATCTTGCTCGTGGCCGCGTCCCATTGCGCGCAGCAGGCGCGCGGCTCCATCGCCATGGCGGCCACGCGCGGCGAACGCAGCGACACGCGCGCGCGGTGTGTGGCGGGTGCGGCGGGTGCGGCGGGCGCGGCGAGCGGGCCGCTTTGAAAACTCACGCGCGTGGTGGCTGCGTTGTCAGTGAAATCCAGCGCCACCGGCAGCGGCGTGGTGTGAAGCTCGACCAACGCCCCAGCCCGCTGCGCCGCACCGCGGCTGCTGGCCAGCACCAGCGCCACGGGCTGGCCGACGTAGTGCAACTCGCTGCTGGCCTGCAAGGGAAAGCTCATGTCGCCAGACACTTCAAGCAGCGGGTTGATGGCGGGCATGAACGCAGGGTCGATGTCAGCCGCCGTCAGCACGGCCAGCACGCCGCTGGCCGCGCGGGCCGCTGCGCAGTCCACGCTGCGCAGCTTGGCATGGGCTTGATCGCTGCGTGCAAACACCAGGTGCAAGGAACCAGGCAGATGAACGTCATGCACATAGCGGCCGGTGCCACGCAGCAAGGCATCATCTTCGCGCCTGAGCGCGCCGGGTTGCGGGTTCGCAGTCATGAAGTGGGGCGCGGCCGGCACGGCAGACACCCATGGGCTGGATGCTCAGACAAGTGAGGAAGCGCGCGATGTTAGAGCCGCTGCGATCAGCACAATGCATGCGTGATGGAAACAGCGAAAGGTGCGGTGGTGCCGTGAACACAAACACAGTAGAGATTGATCACCTGGTGATCGTGGCCGACAACCTGGCCCAAGGTTCGGCGTGGTGCAGCGACGTGCTGGGCGTCACGCCGCTGCCCGGCGGGCAGCACACCTTCATGGGTACGCACAACCGCTTGCTCGCCTTGAGCAGCGCGGGCTTCCCGCGCTGCTACCTGGAAATCATCGCCATTGATCCGCAAGCCCCGGCCCCGGCACGGCCGCGCTGGTTCGGTATGGACGCGCCAGCGTTGCGCGCGGCCACGCAGCGCGAGCCGCAATTGGTGCACGCCATGCTGCGCTGCACCGACCTGGCCGCTGCATTGAGCGGCTTGCGCAGCCACGGCCTGAACCCGGGCGCCGCCACGGCGGCCTGGCGCGATACGCCTAACGGCCGGCTGCATTGGCAAGTCGCCGTGGGCGACGCCAGCGGCCAGGAACGCACGGGTGGCTGCCCGCCGCTCATTCAATGGGGCGAGGTACACCCCACTGATCAGTTGCCAGCTTCGCCACTGCAACTGTGCCGCGCGGCCTGGGGCGGGTTGGCGCAGGGCGCACTGGCCATTGCCAACGTGACGCCGCGCGCATTGCCGGGTTGGGAAATGAGCCTGCATGGGCCGCTGGGAGAAGTGACGCTGCGCTCCTTCACGGCCTGGGACGATTGAGCCCGCACGGCCGCTCGAAGGACGAAGCCTGAATGCAAAGCATGAAGCTAAGCCGGTGAGCGCCTTGCTCATCAGGGTTTGCACCGCTGCGCGGGCGTCGGCCAGCTCGTCTTTATGATCGTTTGGGCCAGGCGTGCTGACGCACGTCCTGCTCCCACATCTCTCCCACCAAGCCAGCAGTCCAAACGATCGCAATCACTTTTTCAAAGGCCGACCATGACCTCACGCCGATCACTTCTCTGTGCCCTGTTGCTGGGCTGCGCCAGCGCAGCCTTCGCGCAAGGAAGCGACAACCTCTTGCGCCTGGTGGTGCCCTACCCGCCCGGCGGCGGCTCAGACCGTTCGGCACGCATCGTGGCCGAAGTGCTGCAACAACGCCTGGGCCAACCGGTGGTGGTGGAAAACATCGTCGGCGCCGGTGGCCGCCTGGCGCTGCGCCAGGTGGCCGCCCTGCCCGCCAACGCCAACGTGCTGGTGCTGGTGAACCCGGCACTGATGGTGGTGGCCCCGCTGGTCTACAAGAACAACGGCTACGACCCCGACAAAGACTTCCAGCCGGTGTCGCAGGTGTCGCGCTACGAAATGTCGGCCGCCGTGGGTGCGGCCGTGCCGGTGCGTGAATACCGCCACTTGCTGGCCTGGATGAAGGCCAACCCCGAAAAGGCCAGCCTGGGCGTGCCGGCCACCGGCAGCCTGCCACATTTCTTCGCCTTGATGATGGCGCAGGGCGCGGGCATCAAGCCGGAAGTTATCGGCTACAAGGGCTCGTCGCCGCTGGTCACAGACCTGATGGGCGGCCATGTGCCGGTGGCCATCGACGCGCTGGATTCGCACATCACCCAACACGAGGCCGGCAAGATCCGCATCCTGGCCACATCGGGGCCTAAGCGCGCGCTGCCCAACGTGCCCACGTTCAAAGAGGCCGGCCTGGACGTGGTGGCCACCGGCTTCAACACCTTCTATGCCAAGGCCGGCATGCCGGCCGAGCGTGCGGCGGCGCTGAGCCGCGAAATCAAGGCGGTGATGGCGATGCCCGATGTGCAGCAGAAGTTCACGGTGCTGAAGGCCGAAGCCGTGGCCGCCGACCAGGCGGCCTCGCGCGCCGAGGTGGAGGCGTTCAAGAAGCTGTGGGTGCCGGCGATCAGGCAGGCGAATTTGCAGTTTGAATAGCGGCGGGCTTCATCCTCATCATTCCTATGTCGCCCGACTCTGGTTGCCAAGCCCGAAGTCATCCAGGAACTCAGACGCCGGGGCCACGCCGGTCACCAGCAGGTGATCTCGCGCCCGGGTGCAGGCCACGCAGAGCAGATGCCGCTCGGTGTCATACACCTCCTGCAGGTCGGCATCGTCGCCAACCGTTTCGATGCGCTCCTGCAGAGGAGTGATTTCGTCATCGCAGGCCATCACCACCACGGCCCGGAACTCCAGACATTTGGCCAGGTGCATGGTGCTGATCGAGACGAACCCAGTGGTGGTCTCGACACGCTCATCAAGCACCTTGAAGCGCAACCCTGCTTCCTTGACAGCGGCTTGAGCACGCGCCACTTGCGCCGCCGAGCGCACGAAGACGCCAAACTCCTGCGGCAAGACTCCCGCCTTTGACTGCTCGACCAGCCACGCACGAACGGCGCGTGCTGGCCTGTGGTCAGCCCGGCGGCCAGGGCCGTGAACATGCCGGCGTGCGTGATGAGCTTTTGCGCCAACAGCCCGTCGCGCACCTGTTCGAAGATGGACCACAGCACCGCGCGCTGCGCTTCGGGCAGCCTAGTCTTGCGGCCAAGCCGGGCAACATCGCGGTAGGACTCCCACGTCTTCAACTGCCAGGCATCGACCACCTGATCCCATTCGGTGACGAGAAACTGCGGCGTGAACTTGTGGCCACCCAGCGCCGCCGATGCGGCTTTGATCAGCGCCCACACTGCTTCGCGGTTGGCCAACGTGATCGGCGCGCATTGCGACCGGTAAAGGCGCAACCCAATGGCATTCAGCGAGTGAACGTCAATGCGCTCGGCAAGACGTGGCTCGCTGCCCACCAGGCGCTTCAGCTTCGTGTGCAGCGCATGCGCCAGCGTGTCGGAGAAGGTCGTCAGCAACACCCGTGCCGGCGGGTGCGCACGCGCCACATGCACCGCACGGTGCAGCGCCACGATGGTCTTGCCGGTGTCCGCCGAGCCTGACACGCGGGCCGGCCCGGCGTAGGCGCGCTCCACCCACTGGCGCTGCTCGGGGTGCAGGAAGACGGCCCACTTTTCCCAGGGGTAGTCGAGCGCCGTTTGCAGTTCTTCGACATTCGTCATCACGCGGAAGCGGCGCTGCGCATCGGGGTGATCGAAAGGGTTCGCTGCCTGCGCAGGCGGAGGCACACGAGGCTTGCCACCAGTGGCCAGTTCCAGTAGCGCCTCGGCCGCCTCGGCGGGCAAGTGGTCGCCAGTATCAGAAGCGTGGCGTCCGTTGCCCGCTTCACATCGCCGAGCCACTCGGTGGGCACGCCGTAGCCCAGAAGCTCATCGTCCGCACGGCCAGCGAAGGTCAGCCTCGGTGCGGTAGCGAGTGGTGGTGCAGGTGCGAGTTCATCGAGTTCAGCGAGTTCAGTCTGCACGTAAACGGGCACGACGAACCGCTGCACGGTTTCACGAATCTCGACGAGTTGCGCGGCGCCCGTCTTCAGGTGGGTTTCCAGCCGCCGACGTTCGGCCCAGGCATAGGCCCTGTCGTGGTGATCCACATAGCACAGCAGCAAGCTGACTTGAACCCGGTGAACGATGAGCCGGTTGTCGCTGCTGACCCGTACCGACCAGAAGTTCTTGTCCCGGGCCTTGTCGAGTTTGTGAAAGGCCAGGCCCGGCGCAGCCGGGTTCAACTGCAAATCAAAGGCCGTGGTCTTGGCGGCCTTCCGCTCGTCACCGGTCAGGCGGGCGAGGCTGTCGGTGAAGGTGCCGGCGATCCTGAATTCGGTCATGCCGGCGCATGCGGAACGGCCATCCAACCTTCGCGGCGCAGGTGTTCAGCAGCCAGGGCAATCTGTCCGCGACTGAACTGCCGCTTGCGCGGGTTCCAGGCATAGGTCTCACGTTCGATGGCGTGCTCGTCACCTGCCTGGCGCTCGGTCATGACCCAGTGCACGGTCGATAGCAGTTCCAACCCGAACGCCGTCTCGAAGCCACCCACCAGTCGCACGACCCGTTCAAGCCGCGTCTGCGTCTCACGATGTTCGGCCAAGAAATTCTCGGCTTCGACGGCAGCGCCCGGAACGATGGAGAGCTGCTTGTCTGGCGCGTCGCCGCCGTCAGCGTAGCCCGATACCAAGTTACCCACGAGCACCCGGTGGCGAGAACGTGTGGCCTTGGAACTTGAATTCAAAACTTGAGCTGGGTGATTCAGTTTTGGAGGTCGTGTCAACCAGCTTCACGATACGGCCCGCTGGAATCGGCTCGCGACCCTCCTTTTGAGCCACGCTGAGATCGATCATTAGACCGCCTGCCGTTTCGCAAAAAACATATCGTTCAGTCGGGTTGTCGAACCTTGGACGCTGGTCAAAGAGTTGGCGAAACTTGGTCTGTTCCTTGTTCTTCCGCGCTTGCCTCGGGTACCTTGCTGCGACAGAACCGACGAGGTTCATGATCCAACAGCGATTCCAGGGGCGATCGAACACCAGAACGTGCACGCTGCCACCGTTCGCTGGCGGCCGGTAGTGTGCGTTCTACCTGCGCTGAAAACGTCATTGCCTCACGAGGATAGTTGCTAAGACTTCGAACGCGCCGGACTCAGCGGTGACGCGGGCAACATTTGGCAAGTACCAGTTCCGAAGGATCAGGTCAAGGCCAGCAACGCCCCCGCCCCACTTGAACGCAAGGTTTGCAGATTCCCTGCCAGCCGCTGCACAAACGCAAGTGGCCACGGGCCCTGGCCAAACACACCACCATGAGCAAGTGCTGCTTGAACACTGGCCAGAGACCAAATACCCGCCTCCAATCGCCCCTTCAAGGCGGCAGCGCCGGCATCGTTGATCACCAGCGCCGCACCGTCATCGCTGCGGCCCGTTTGCACATAGTGCAGCCACAGCGCCAGCGCGCGTTCGAGCAAGGGCCGCTGCACACCTATGGCCAAGCTCTCGCGTAAGGCCGGCAGCCAACGCACAGGCGCCTTTTGCGTGCCGTCCATAGCGATCTGCTCGGTGCGGTGAGCCAATGTCGGATTCTCAAAGCGTTGCAGCAGCGCGGCGCAATAGCCGACCACATCAAACCCAGCCGGCGCACGAACGCACTCGCGCAAGTCTTGCAGCATCAAACGGCGCACAAAGCCGCCCACCAGCGGGTCGGCCATCGCCTGCGCCACGGTGGCCAGGCCGCGCAACTGGCCGGCATAGGCGATGGCCGAGTGCGCGCCGTTCAGCAGGCGCAGCTTCATTTCCTGGTAGGGCTTAACGTCCGAGGTGAGCAGCGCGCCGGCGCCTTCCCAGGCCGGCCGCGGGCCGCTAAACCGGTCTTCGATGACCCACTGCGTGAACGGCTCGCAGACGATGGCGGCCTCATCGCGCAAGCCCAGGCGTTGCTGCGCAAAGAATAACGATTCAGGTGTGGCGGCTGGAACAATGCGGTCGACCATGCTGTTGGGCATGGCAATGTCGTGTTCGATGCGCCGCGCCAGCGTGCCGTTCGTTTGCTGCGTGAACTGCACCAGCACGCGCTTGAGCGCATCACCATTGCCGGCCATGTTGTCGCAGCTCAGCAGTGTGATGGGCGCGTTGGCGGGCCGCATGGCCAGGCCCGCGGCCAGCACACCCAGGGTGCTGCGCGGTGAATCCGGGTGGGCCAAGTCGTGCTGCACAGCGGCATCGGTCAAGTCGAGATCACCCGTTGCGGCGCTGCGGCCATAGCCCTTTTCCGTGACGGTGAGCGTCACCACGCTGGTGTGCGGATTCGCAATGGCGGCCAACACCAACGCCATCTGCGAAGGCGCGTGCAGGGCGTCGCGCAGCACACCCACCACGCGCGTGCTGGAGGCATCGCCTTGCTGCTCGGTCACCGAATAAAGCTGGTCTTGCGCAACCAGCGTGGCCGGCACGCGCGCATCGCGCAGGCTCACGCCGCAGATGCCCCAGCGCGCATCGCCCGCTGCCACGGCAGCTTCGGTGTACAGGGCCAGGTGGCCGCGGGCAAAGGCACCCAGGCCAAGGTGGACGATGCCGCTGGCCAGTGCACCGCGGTCGTACGCCGGCACGCGGCAGGCATCGGGTGCAAGCCGCAACAGGTTCGACGCGCACAGCAAGGTCATGCCAGGTTGCACAATGTTTCGATGCCGGCATGCTGCCATGCCGCCGATCGTCACCCTCCGCCTGCAAGGACACCACCCTTGAAGATCACCGCACTTAAAGTCATCGTTACCTGCCCGGGGCGCAATTTCGTCACGGTGAAGATCAGCACCGACCAGGGCCTGCACGGCCTGGGTGACGCCACGCTGAACGGGCGCGAACTGGCCGTGGTGGCTTATCTGGAAGAACATGTCTTCCCCTGCCTGCTGGGGCGCGACGCGGGGCAGATTGAAGACATCTGGCAGTACCTGTACCGCGGCGCGTATTGGCGCCGCGGGCCGGTGACGATGACCGCCATTGCCGCCATCGACATGGCGTTGTGGGACTTGCTGGGCAAGCGCGCCGGCATGCCCGTTTACCAGTTGCTGGGCGGCAAGAGCCGGCATGGCGTGATGGTCTATGGCCACGCCAACGGGCGCGACCACAGCGAAGCGATTGAAGCCGTGCAGCGCCACGTCGAACAGGGCTACAAGGCGGTGCGCGTGCAGTCCGGCGTGCCGGGCCTGGCCAAGACTTACGGTGTGGGCAAGGGTGCAGGCTTTTATGAACCCGCTGAAAAAGGCCTGCCGCCCGAGGAGCCCTGGGACACGGCCCTGTACCTGCGCCACACGCCCGAACTGTTCCGCAAGGTGCGCGACGCCGTGGGGCCCGACTTGCATTTGCTGCACGACGCGCACCACCGCCTCACGCCGATTGAAGCCGCGCGGCTGGGCAAGGAGCTGGAGCCGCACAAGCTGTTCTGGCTGGAAGACGCCACGCCGGCCGAGAACCAGGAATCGTTTCGCCTGATTCGCCAGCACACCACCACGCCGCTGGCGGTGGGCGAGGTGTTCAACTCGATCTTCGATTGCAAAGAGCTGATCCGCGAGCAGCTCGTCGACTACATCCGTGCCACGGTGGTGCATGCCGGCGGCCTGACGCACCTGCGCCGCATAGCAGACTTTGCCGCGCTGTACCAGGTGCGCACCGGCTGCCACGGCGCCACCGACCTGTCGCCCGTGAGCATGGCCGCGGCCGTGAACTTCGGCCTGTGGGTGCCCAACTTCGGCATCCAGGAACTGATGCCGCACTCGGCGCTCGCCGACGAAGTCTTTCCCCACCACTATCGCTTCGATGCCGGCAGCCTGGTGATGGATGAGGTGCCCGGCCTGGGCGTGGAGATCGACGAAGCGCTGGCCGCCAAATACCCGTACGAGCGCGCCTACCTGCCCGTGGCCCGGCTGGCTGACGGCTCGATGTGGAACTGGTAGTGCGCAGCGCGCGGTTTAACGTATGACAAAACTGTTTGACATCGTGGCCCTGGGCGAAGCCATGGTCGAGTTCAACCAGACCGGTGCTGTGGGCGGCCGCACCTACCTGCAAGGCTTTGGCGGCGACACCAGCAACGCGCTGATCGCGGCCTGCCGCCAGGGGGCGCGCGGGGCTTACATCACGCGCGTGGGTGACGATGAATTCGGCGCCATGCTGCTTGAGCTGTGGCGCAGAGAAGGCGTTGACACGCAGGCGGTGGTGGTGGATGCCGACGCCCCCACTGGCATTTACTTCGTGCACCACGGCGCGCAAGGCCACCGCTTCAGCTATCGCCGCACGGGCTCGGCGGCCAGCCTCATGCAGCCGGCCGGATTACCTCAATCGTTGTTGCGGGATACGGCATTTCTGCACGTTTCAGGCATCAGCCAGGCCATCAGCGCCAGCGCCACGGCCACGGTGCACGCCGCCATCTTGCTGGCGCGCGCCGGCGGCGCCCAGGTGGCTTACGACCCCAACCTGCGCCTGAAGCTGTGGCCGCTGGAACGTGCGCGCGAAGTGATCTTGCAGACCATGCCCCTGTGCGACCAGTTCCTGCCCAGCCTGGACGATGTGCAGTTGCTCAGCGGCTTGAACGAGCCGCGCAGCATCGTGGCCTGGTGCCATGCCCAAGGCGCCAAGACCGTGGTGTTGAAGTTGGGGCGTGAAGGCTCGCTGGTGTCCAGTGGCGGGCCCTGCGTGGCCGTGGCCGCGCACTGCGTGAACGCAGTGGACGCCACCGGCGCGGGCGATTGTTTCGACGGCTCGTACCTGCACCGGCTGGCCCTGGGTGACGAGCCGGTGGCCGCCGCGCGCTGGGCCAGCGCCGCCGCCGCGCTGGCCACCACCGGCTACGGCGCCGTGGCGCCGCTGCCGCGGGCCGAGCAGATCAAACTGCTGCTTGCACAGGGCAGGTTGGCCGCAGGCTGATCAAGGCACAAACGCATCGCCGCCGCGCACATAGTGGCGCGCGCTTTGCTGCGGGTTGCGGTTGACCAGGGGCCGGGCGTACATCGGGTGGGTCAGGCTGCGCACTTCATGTTCGAGCCGAAAGCACAACTCGCGCGTTTGCGGGTCGACGATGTCGGTGAAGCGGTACTGGTGCGCGCTGCTTTCTTCGCTCACCAGCGCCATGTCGGCCAGGCGCCGGTGCGGGCCGGAAAAGTCGGCCACGTAAACCTGGATGTGGTGGCCGTCGTAATGCGCCGGCACCTCGGCGGATTCAGTGAACCACAGCGCCTGCCCCGCGCCGACCTGCACCCAGGCGCTGGGTGCGCCGCTGGGCATGGCACTGAGTTTGGCGCGCGCCCGGAACACCTGGCTGTAAAAGGCCGCAATCGGCACGGCGCAAGCATGCGGCACCAGGAATTCGATGCTGGCTATGCCCAACTGCACGCCGCCGAAGCGCGCCGCGTCGGGCTCGTAGCAGCGCAGCCGGTTGCCCCAGGGGCACTGCGCCTCAACATGGTCGGCATGCTCGGCAAAGCGGAACAAGGTGCCGCTCAGGCCCGCACTGTGCCGGCGCAAGCGCTCCAGCAGCGCCTGGCGGCCGGGAATCACCACGTTCACCGTGCCGCGCAAGCGCTGCGGCGCGCCGGTAGGCAGGTGGAACTGCGTGCGCCCGGCGTTGACCCACATGTTGTCAACGCCGGTCTGCATGTACGGGTCGCGCGTCAGGCCCAGCGCACTGACGTAGAACTGCGTGGCCAGGCGCTGGTCGGGCTGCGTCAGGTTGACGTGCTCCAGGTGAACTATGTTGCCGATGTCTTCGGCGCTGCGGTCAAAGGCGCTGGTCATGGCAGAACTCCCGAGTCGTGGCGTCGTGGTGCGGGCGTCAGGCGTGCAGGGTCAAGGCTGGCGCTCGCCCAGGGCGATGTCCAGCGTCATCGCGCGCGCCAGGCCTTGCAACTCGTCGCGCAGCGCATCGTTGCTCAGCGCCGCGGGCACCAGCAGGTGGGCTGCCACCTTGAAAGCGGCCGCGGCGCTGCCGTGCGGGTGGGTGATTTCGGTGTGGATGTGCTCGATGCTGACGCCGCGTTCGGCCAGCAGGCGCGCCAGCTTGCTGACGATGCCCACGCGGTCTTCGCCCACCAGTTCCAGCGACACACCACGCTGCCCGGCCGGCGCGGCCGAGCCGGCGCCCTGGGCCACCTGCACACGCAGCCCAGGGCCTTGCAGCGCGCGCAGCGCGGCGGCCAGGGCGTCGGCGTTTTCGCGCGGCACGTCAAGGTGCACCATGCCGGTGAACTCGCCCGCCAGGTTGGACATGCGGCTGGCCGCCCAGTTGGCTCCGTGGCGCTGCGCCAGGCTTGCAAGCTGGCTCACGATGCCCGGCCGGTCGGGCCCCATGATGGTGACGACCAGCGCGGTGGTGGCCGCCGGCGGGTCTTCGGTCAGCACCACGGCCTTGCGCAACAGTGGCGCCTTGCTGGCGAAACGTTCATCTTGCGCCAGCGCCTGCAACTGGCCATGCCGCCGGGCGTGCTGCAGCACTTCGGCCAGCAGCTTCAAGCCCATCGGCGCCAGGGTACGTTCCCACAACTCACGCGCGCTCTCGCCGGGCAGAACGAAGCACCATTCCTGCGCGGCGATGGCGCCTTTGTCCCAGCCGTCGGCCAGGTGATAGACCGAGCCGCCGGCAACGGCGTCGCCTTGCAGCACCGTCCACTCCACTGCCGCAATGCCGCGGTGGCGCGGCAGCAGCGATGGGTGATAGCCCACGCCGCCTAATCTGGAACGTTGCAGGGCGTCATTGCTGACGCGCGCATGGGTGTGCGCCGCCACGATGAGATCGGTGCCTTCAGGCACTGCCGCGCCTGGCACGAGTTTGGGATTGGCCAGCACATGTACCGGCAAGTTGAGCGCGTGCGCCGCCAGGGCCAGGCGGTCATCAGCCGCAGGCACGATCACGGCACTGAACTCAACGCCGGGCTCCTGGTACAAGGCCTGCAAGACCGAGGCGCCAAAGAACCGCGAGCCCGCCAATACACACTTCATTGAACACATGTCATCGCGCCGCCGTTCAGGGGAATGCGCCGCATGCTAAGGGGCAAGCGGCGCCCGCTGAAAGTGGCGTTGCCGGCGCGCCGCGCGCCCGGCCTGGTCTGCGGGACTCGCCCAGCAGCTTCCTTACCCCAAGCTTCCACCACGCAAACCGGGGGTGGTGCGTGGCGCGAGGGCGCCAGCGTTCAAAGGCTCTGCGGCTTCAGCCCCGACACACCGAAGGCCATCACCGGCTGCGCCAGCCCCTTCAGCACCAAGGGCCCCACAGGCACGGACATCACCAACTCTTCAACATGCGCCATGGCCTTGCGGTCGACCAGCACCTGGCCGCCGGTGGCCTCGCCGCACAGGCGCGCGGCCATGTTGGTGACGTTGCCGATGGCGGCATAGTCCCAGCGCCCCTCGAAGCCGATGGCGCCCAGCGTGGCGTAGCCCTGGGCAATGCCGCAACCCAGGGCGAGGTCGAAGCCGCGCTTGGCCCACGCCTGGGCCAGGGGCACGAAGGCCTGCTGCATCTGCAAGGCCATGCGCACCGCGGCTTCAGCGGGCTTTTCGATCGGCACCGGGTCGTTGAAGAACACCATCACCGAGTCGCCGGCAAAGCGCTCCAGCGTGCCGCTGTGCGCCACCACGATGCGGCCCATGGCCTGGTGGTAGCTGTGCAGCAGCTCCATCACCTCTTCGGGTTCGGCACGTTCGGTGAAGGTGGTGAAGCCACGCAGGTCGATGAACACCACGCAAATTTCGCGCCGGTGCGTCTTGAGCATTTCGTCGCCACCCTTGACCAGCAGTTCGGCCAGTTGCGGCGAGAAGAATCGCTTCAGCCGGCCCACCTGTTCAAGCTGCTGCACGCCTTCGGCCACGCGCTGTTCGAGTGACTGGTTCCACTGCTGCAGCTCGGCCTTTTGGCGCTGCACCTCGTCGTACAAGGCCTTGATGCGCAACAGCGAACGCACTCGCGCCAGCAGTTCGGCCTGATTCACCGGTTTGCTCAAAAAGTCGTCTGCACCCGCCTCCAAACCTTTGACCCGCTCGGTGGCCGGGTCCAGCGCGGTGACCAGCACGATGGGAAGCACGGCGTGGGCCGGGTCAGCGCGCAGCGTGCGGCAGACGTCGTAGCCACTGATGCCCGGCATCATCACGTCGAGCAAGATCAGGTCGGGCGGGTGCGCAGCCACGTCTTGCAGCGCGGCCTCGCCCGACAAGGCGGTGCGCGTGCGAAAGCCCTTCACACCCAGCACATCGGCCAGCAGGCGCGCGTTCTTTTCAACGTCGTCAACGACGAGGATGTGGCCCACGTGAGCCCCTCGGTCGCTGGGTACAGCGACCGGCCCCCCGAGGGGGCGCGGGCCGGCTTGCGGGCTGAGGCCGGACACAGACAGTCCCTGCGGACTGTTTGTGCCTGCCGAAGGCAATGGGCCTGTGGCCCATTGCGGCCCGGCGCTCGGCCCGATTGGCAGGTCACTCATGAACCACTCACACCTTGCGCCCGCCGCTCAAAGCTGCATCCACCGCGGCCAGGAAGGTCTTCAAAGAAATGGGCTTGGCAATGAAGCCATCAAAGCCCGAAGCCACGATGCGCTGCTGCTCGTCAGGCATCACCGAGGCCGACACCGCCAGGCACGGCACGGCATCGAGCGCAGGGTCTTCGCGGATGCGCGCCAGCGCGGTGACGCCGCTGATGTCGGGCAACTGAATGTCCATCAAGATCAGCTCGGGCCGTTGCGCCAGCGCCAGCGCCACGCCAGTCTCACCGTCTTCGGCTTCCAGCGTTTCATGGCCGCGGTGTTGCAGCAGGTCGCGCACCAGCTTCATGTTCTTGGCGTTGTCTTCAACGATCAGGATTCGGCTCATTGAACGGCTTTCAATTCATGCTGTGGCAACACGAAGCTGAACGTGGAGCCCTGCCCCGGCGCGCTTTGCAGCGTGACGGCGCCGCCATGCAGTTCCACAAAGCGCTTCACCAATGCCAGGCCCAGGCCGGTGCCTTCGCTCTTGCGCAGCACGTCACCGCCGGCCTGGCGGAATTCCTCGAACACCAGATCCTGGTCATGCAGCGCGATGCCCACGCCAGTGTCTTGCACCGACACCTGCGCAAACGTGCCCGCCTGGCCCTGCCATTCACCCAGCAAGCGCCCGCGCAGCGTGACGCGCCCACCATTGGGCGTGAACTTCACCGCGTTGCTCAACAGGTTCACCACCGCTTGCTTGATCTTGCGCGCATCGCCCACCCAATCGGCCAGGTCTTCGCTCACGTCTAACGTTAATGTCAGGCCATGGCGTTGCGCGCGTTCGCGCACCAGCATGGTGGAATGTTCAAGCAACTGGCCCAGATCGAAGCAGCTCAAGTCGAGATCCATCCGGCCAGCTTCGATCTTCGACAGGTCGAGCACATCGTTGATCAGGCTGAGCAGGTGCTGGCCCGATGAATGGATGTCCAGCAGGTACTCCATCTGCTTGGCGTTCAGCTCGCCGAACATCTGCTCGGTGAGCACTTCAGAAAACCCGATGATGGCGTTCAGCGGCGTGCGCAGCTCATGGCTCATGTTGGCCAGGAACTCGCTCTTGTGGCGGTTGGCGGCTTCGAGCTGGCGCGTCTTGTCTTGCAGGTCGTTGAAGAGGCGGGCGTTTTCGAGCGCGATCACCGCCTGGTCGGCAAAGGTCTTGGCCAGCGCCACTTCCTTGTCGGTGAACGCGCCTGGCGTTGCGCGCAGCACGGCCAGCACGGCGTGGGCCACGCCGTCGCGCAGCATGGGCACGAACAGGCCCGAGCGGTAGCCCAGGGCCACGGCCAGCTCGCGCATGCGTGGGAACTCCAAAGTGCCCTGTTCGGTATCGGCCACGTTGATCACGCGCCGCTCTAGCAAGGCTGCGCCGGCCGCGCTGCCCTTGTCGAGCGGCCAGGGCACGAGGAAGCCGCCCTGGCGCAGACCGGGCGTGCCGTCGGTGGCAAAGGACGCGGTCTCGATCATCTGGCCACGCGGCACCGTGACAGCCACGGCCCGCCCGGCGAACAGACGCTGACAGGCCTGCACGATGGCTTCGAACACCGGGCCGGTGTCGCCGGGTGAGGCGCTGATCACGCGCAACACCTCGGCCGTGGCCGTCTGGCGTTCAAGCGCCTCATTCGTTTCGTTAAACAGGCGAACGTTCTCGACGGCGATCACGGCCTGGTCGGCAAAGGTGCGCACCAGTTCTTGCTGGCGCTGCGGCGTGTCGCCCGGTTCGGGCCAGGCCACGGTGATCACGCCGATGGGCTCGCCGTCCTTTAGCAAAGGCGCGGCCAACAAACGCCGCCAACCGCCGGCCGCAGCGGTGGCTTTGTCGTACTGGTCATTGGCCCAGACATCAGGCAGGTTGACCACCGCGCGCGACGCAATCGCCCGCCCGGTGGCCATGCCCGGGTTCACCGGCCCGGGGTAGTGGCGCTTGGCGTCTTCATGCGCCTGCGCCGTCCAGTTGCGCGTGGCCACCAGTTCAACGCTGCGCCCGTCGTAGCGGAACACCGCGGCCATCGAGGCGCCAAACAGCCGCTTGGCACTGTCGAGAATGGTCTCGAAGACAGGCTGCACGCTGCCCGGCGACTGGCTGATGACCTTGAGCACCTCGCTGCTGGCGGTTTGGTAGTCGAGCGACTCTTGCAACTCGGCGGTGCGTTCGTCCACCTTGCGTTCCAGCCCGGTGTAGGAAGCCTTCAGCTCCTGGCTCATGCGGTTGAACTGGCCCGCCAGCACCTCCAGTTCATCACCACTTTTCACTTCGATGCGGTGATTCAAGTCACCTTCGGCCACGCGCTCGGCGCCTTCTTGAATGGCGCGAATCGGCCGCACCAGGGTGCGCGCCAGAAAGAAGCTGGCCACCACCGAAAGACCCAACCCAATGGCCAGCACCACGGCCATGCGGGCCAGCGTGTCGTACAACAAGGCAAAGGCCTCTGAACGGGGTGACTCAACAAACACCGTCCAGCCCAAAGTGGGAATGCCGACGTGCGCTGCCAGCACGCGCTCGCCGCGCGCAT
>JAYUQE010000085.1:0-2084 GCA_043756905.1 Burkholderiales bacterium
GCCGGGCCGGCCAGCGGCAGCGCCACGCCAACCATCAGCCCGCCACTGAAGGCGGCTGATGACTGCATGAAACCGCGGCGTGAAACGGTGGTGTCGGTACTTGTGGTGTCAGACATGGCGGGCTCCTTATGCGCCGCGCAATTCAGCGGCCGCGGTCTTGATGGCAGCGCGTACGCGCACATAGGTGCCGCAGCGGCACAGGTTGCCGGCCATGGCGGCGTCGATTTCGGCGTCGCTCGGGTTCTTGTTCGTGGTGAGCAGGGCTTGAGCGCTCATCAACTGGCCGCTTTGGCAGTAGCCGCACTGCGGCACATCGTGCGCGATCCAGGCTTTTTGCAGCGGGTGCTTGTTATCGGTGGACAGCCCTTCGACCGTGGCCACCGATTTGCCCGCCGCCGCCGAAAGCGGCGTGGAGCACGAGCGCACGGGCGCGCCGTCTAACAGCACGGTGCACGCGCCGCACAACGCCGCGCCGCAGCCGAACTTGGTGCCGGCCAAGCCCACCTCGTCGCGAATCACCCACAGCAGCGGGGTGTCATCTTCGGATTGCACGGTCACCGCGCGGCCATTGACTTTCAAACTGGTTGCCACGTTCACCTCCATCGAGTTGGGCAATCGCGAGGCCACGCCCCGCATGCACATTGGTCTAGGGGCAACGCCCCAGCTTCAGCGGCGCATGGTGCGGGCGCGTCCGGGTCGCGTCAACGAAGGGAAGACCCGACACGAAGGGAAGACCCGCAGTCGCCCAGGCGACGCAGCCCCAGATCAGGGCCATGGCAGGCCAGGAGCGTGGGCGGGCACGCCCTGGCCTGGGCAAGAATCGGCCGCATGCCGCCAGCGCTGTTGCTTGTTGAAGACGACCCAGCCATCGCCCGCACCGTGGTGTATGCCCTACAGCGCGAGGGCTATGAGGTCGAGCATGTGCTGCTGCTCAGTGATGCACGGCGTGCCCTGGCGCAACGCCGGCCGGCCCATGCAGCGGTGTTGCTGGACATCGGCCTGCCCGACGGCAGCGGGCTGGACTGGTGCCGCGAACTGCGGCGCGACAGCCGCATCCCCATCCTGATGCTCAGCGCACGCGGCGAAGAGCTCGACCGCGTGCTCGGCCTCGAGTTCGGCGCCGACGATTGCCTGGTCAAGCCGTTCAGCCCGCGCGAACTGGGCGCGCGCATCCGCGCCCTGCTGCGCCGCAGCGCCATGCACGACCCGGCCCCCCCGGCGTTGCCCGCTCTGGAGTGCGACGCCGCCCTGGCGCGCGTGCGCCTGGGCCCGCATTGGCTGGCGCTGACGCGGCGCGAATTCACCTTGCTGCAAGCCTTGCTGCGCCCGCCGCTGCGGGTGTGGTCGCGCCAGGCCTTGCTCGACGCCGCCTGGGGCCATGACGCCGAAAGCAACGAGCGCACCGTCGACACCCACGTCAAAACCCTGCGCGGCAAGTTGCGCGGCGCGCAACCGCAGTGGAACCTGATCCGCACCCACCGCGGCCTGGGCTATTCGATCGAACTGCCCACGTTGCCGGATGTGCCGGCCAATGGGGGCCGGCCATGAGGCTGGGCCTGCGCCTGCTGTTCGGGTTTTTCGTCATCGCCGGCATCGCCGCTTTTTTCGTCCTGCGCGTGTTCGTGCTGGAGGTTCGCCCCAGTGTGCGCGAGGTGATGGAAGACATGCTGGTGGACACCGCCAACATCCTGGCCGAGCTGGCGCGCGCTGACTTGCACGGCATGCCGCCCGGCGGCACCTTGGCCGGCACCGCTTTTGCGCGCGCCGTGCAGGACTACGCCGCGCGCCCGGTGCAGGCGCGCATCCGCGAGCTGAACAAACAAACGCTGGACTACCGCGTGTATGTAACCGACGCCAGCGGGCGCGTCATCTTCGACTCGGGCACCCCAGGCACAGCGGGCAACCCGGGCGGCGCCGGCGCCATCGACAGCGCGATCGGCCAGGACTATTCGCGCTGGCGCGACGTCGCACGCACGCTGCAGGGCCAGTACGGCGCACGCACCACGCGCGAGGTCTCGACCGATGGCCACAGCACCGTGCTAGTGGTGGCCGCGCCGGTGCGTGACGGCACCGAACTGATCGGC
>JAYUQE010000086.1:0-15579 GCA_043756905.1 Burkholderiales bacterium
GGCGCGCGTGAAATCGGCAAGCGCTTCGGCATCATGCCCAGCTTCATGGCCAAGTGGAACCAGCACCTGCCGGGCTGCTCGGGCCACATCCACCAAAGCCTTTCAGACGGCCAGGCCAACCTTTTCTTCGACGCGAAGAGCCCGCGCAAGATGAGCCCGCTGTTTGAAAGCTACCTGGCCGGTCAAGTGCAATGTTTGATGGAATTCGCGCCGATGTTCTGGCCCACCATCAACAGCTACAAGCGCCTGGTCGATGGCTTCTGGGCACCGGTGAAACCCACTTGGGGGCTGGATAACCGCACAGCGAGCTTTCGCGTGATTGCCGGCAGTGCCAAGGCCACGCGCCTGGAAACCCGCTGCCCCGGCGCCGACGTGAACCCGTATCTGGCCATGGCCGCCGTCATCGCTGCCGGGCTGCATGGCGTGGAGCAGGGCTTGAAGCTGACCACGCCGCCGATCACCGGCACGAATGCGGGCAGCGAGAACACACCGCGCGCGCCGCGTTCGCTGCTGCGGGCTAACCATACATTCAAAGAGTCAACGATTGCACGCGATTGGTTCGGCGATACGTTTGTGGATCACTTCGCCGCCACGCGCGATTGGGAAGTGCGGCAGTGGCAGGACGCCGTGACGGATTGGGAGTTGAAGCGGTATTTTGAGATCATTTAGCCGCAACGCAAGTCCAACGCAACCGCTCAAACTAACGCAGGGTGCCGCTTTGTCCTTACCTGGTTTAACCGTTCAACAACTTCGGCAAATGCTGGCCGATGGGCAGATCACTGCCGAAGCGTTCGCGTTGTTGCAGGCGGCCTTGGCTGTGCCTGTTGCGCCCAGCGCGGCCGGTGCGGTGCAAGTGGGCGGCACCAACTCCGGCCCTATCACCACCACGGTCACCACCACCATCGACACCCACATTCATTTGGCGCAGGTCGTGGGCGCCAGTGAACAGGCCTTGCGCAACGGCTACTTGGCAAAGTTGATGAAGGCCAGCGGTCACCTCCCCCTTGGCGTGGGCGACGGTAAAACGAGCGTTCAGCTCGCGGCGGTTTACACCGGCTTGCTGACGCTGCAAGCCGCCGATGCAGAAATGGAGCGCAAAGCACACAGCGGCAAACCGCGCACCGCAGTGGAACAGGTGGATGCGCAAGCACGCCTGGTGTTGCTGGGCGGCCCGGGCAGCGGCAAGAGCACGTTCGTGAACTACTTGGCCATGGCCATGGCAGGCGAGTTGCTGGGTGGCGAAGCACCCAATCTGGCTAGCCTGTTGGCGCCTTTGCAGACAGACCCGGACAGCCGCGAGAGCGCCACCAAACGGCAGCAATGGCGCCACGGGGCCTTGCTGCCGGTAGTGGTGGTCTTGCGTGATTTGGCCAGCGGCAGCATGCCGCCAAGCGGCACTGCGGGCACGGCGCAAACCATTTGGGCACATGTGTGCAAGAAGCTGGCGCAAGACTCCTTGGCAAGCTACGCGCCCTATTTGCAAAAGCATTTACTGGAAACCGGCGCCCTGTTGCTGTTTGACGGGTTGGACGAAGTGCCAGAGGCCAGCCGCAGGCGTGAGCAGATCAAACAGGCGGTGCAAGACTTTGCCACGGTGTATGCGCGCTGCCGCGTCGTGGTCACCAGCCGCACCTATGCTTACAGCAACGAAGGTTGGCAACTGGGCGGATTTGAGAGCGTTCATTTGCAGCCGTTCTCGCGTGGCCAGATAGAGGCCTTTGTGAACGCCTGGTACGTGCACATGGCCGGGTTGGCGCTGTTGTCTGAGGCCGTTGCCAACGCGCGAGCGCTGCAATTGAACAACGACATTGCCCGCAACAAACGGCTGCACGAACTGGCCACGCGGCCCCTGCTGTTAACGCTGATGGTGCGCCTGCAAACCCGCAACAGCGGGCCACTGCCCGAGCGGCGCGAACGGCTTTACGCAGATGCCGTGGAAATGCTGCTTGACGACTGGGAACGCCTGAAACCCCGCGTGAACGCCGATGGCACTGGCGTGAACGAACCCAGCCTGACCGAATGGTTGAACGCCAGCCGCGACAACATACGCAAGCAACTCAACCGCCTGGCCTTTGAGGCACACCGCGATCAGCCCAAAGGCGAAGTCGACTCGGCCGACATTGCGCAGGCGCAGTTGGTGGCAGCGCTGCTCAATGCCAGTGACAACCGCGGCGAAGTGAAAGTGGGGCAGCTTGAAAACTATCTGCGCGATCGTGCGGGCATCTTGGCCGCACATGGCGGCGCGATGTACCGGTTTCCACACCGCACGTTTCAGGAATACCTGGCCGCCTGCCACCTCACCAACGATGGTTTTCCGGTCAAGGTGGCACAACTGGCGCGTACTGAGCCCACGCGCTGGCGCGAAGCCCTGTTGCTGGCCGGGGCCAGGGCGGCCAGCGGCAGTGGCTCCAATGCCTGGTTGCTGGCCGCGCAGCTTTGCCCGGCCGCAGTGCAGCCCGGCCAAGGGCCAGCGGCAGAACACTGGGGCGCACTCTTGGCGGGCCTGGTGTTAGCGGAATCGGCTGATCTGCAAGACCTTTCCGATGTGTACAAACCTACCCTTGAGCATGTGCGCCGCTGGCAAGTGGCACTATTGAGTAGCCCCGAGTTGCCCGCCCTGGAGCGCGTTTTGGCCGGGCGCAGCTTGGCCAGTTTGGGCGACCCTCGCCCTGAAGTAATGACCCTGGCGGGCATGCAGTTTTGCGCCGTACCCGCCGGGCGCTTCACCATGGGCAGCAGCGACGCCCACGATGACGAAAAGCCCACACATGAGGTTGACATTCCCTACCTGTACTACATGGCGCGCTACCCCGTCACCGTGGCGCAGTGGCGTGAATACGTGCAACTCTTCCCACAGGCAAGTGCTGACCCGCGCAGCAGCCTGGGCGAAGGCAACCGGCCCGTGGTTCACGTTAGTTTGCAAGATGCCTATGGGTTCTGCCAGGCCATAAGCCAGCACTGGCGCGGTCAGTTGCCAAAGGGGTTTCAAGTTGCACTGCCCAGTGAAGCCGAATGGGAAAAGGCCGCGCGCGGTGGCACGCACATTGCGGCCACGGTGCAGCATGTGCCGCTACCTGCGCTTGTTAACCAAGCGCCCGTTTCCTTGGTGGCCAACAAGCAACCAACCAGGCCATACCCATGGAGCCAGCGCGGGCCAGTGGCGGAGCTTGCCAACCTGGCCGGTGCCATGGGTGGCCTGAGCACGGCAGGTTGCTTTGCAGGGGGTGCCAGCCCGTATGGCTGTGAAGACATGAGCGGCAATGTGTGGGAATGGACGCGCAGCGAGCTGAAGGGCTACCCGTACAGCAAGGCTTGCGAACATGACCATGCGCCGAGCCAAGGAAAAATGGTCGTGCGCGGCGGCTCGTGGATCTATTCCGCTGACGACGCCCGCTGTGCATTTCGCAGCGACAGCCACCCCGCCTTCCGCTACTACGGCCTGGGCTTGCGTGTCGTGTTGCGTTCTTCCCCTGTTTCGTAGCTCGGTCATCCGCAGCTCTGAGCTCTGTGAATCAGGTGCTCGGCCCTCAGGAGGGGGTGCGGGGGAGCCTTCCCCCGCGCGCCGCAGGCCCGCGATTTTTAGCGCTTCACTTGCGGTATCGGGTGGTTTGAAAACACATGCTCGCGCAGGCCCCAAGTGTCGGCATGGCGCACATGATTGACCCAGCCCTGCACGCTGGCATCCAACTCGCCAAACGAAATGCGGCCGTCTTCATAGGCCAGCAACAAGCCGCTGAATCGGCGCGTGAAATTCACCGCCTGGCGCCGCTTGAGCAGCCGGTGATCGGGGTAGACAACGAAGCCCAGCCAAGGAATGCCGCTGTCAACACGCTGCACTTGAGCTTGGCTTTCGTGCAACGCCAAACGCTCCTGGCCAAGCCGGGCCATGATGCGTTCGCGTTGCGCCCACAGCGTGCGCTTGCTGTGGCCGAAGAGAAGGAAGTCGTCCACATAGCGCAAGTAGCTGCTGCAGCCCAGCTCGCGCTGAACGAACCAGTCGAAGTCGTTGAGGTACACGTTCGACCAAAACTGCGATGTCAGGTTGCCGATGGGCAGGCCACGCTCACGGTTTGCAGCAAACAGGTCGTCGCCAGGAAAGTAGCGTTGCGTGTACTCGTGCGCCAACACCCCTTCGCCGCTGGCCAAGATGATGTTGGCCAATTCGAGCACCTCTTCATCGGCCACCACCCGCGCGAGCTTGCCGCGCAACAAAGCGTGGTCGATGCTGGCAAAGTGCTGCACCACGTCGCAGCGCAAGGCGTAGCGAAAAGTTTGAGCCAGGCGCTGGGCGCGGTTCAAAGCACGATGCGTGCCTTTGCCCACGCGGTTGGCGTAGCTATGTTCAATGAAGCGCGCCTCAAAGAGCGGTGCGATGGTGGCGCATAGCGCATGGTGAACAACGCGGTCACGAAACGGCGCAGCGCTGATCTTGCGCCGCTTGGGTTCATGAATGTGAAAGTGGCAATACGGCCCGGGCCGATAGGTCTTGTTCAAGAGCTGGGTTTGCAGTTCCAGCAAACGATCAGCCACCTGATGTTCGAACCCTGCCGCACTGGCACGCCGCCGTTTGCCGCGCACAGCGTCTTGGTAGGCCAGCCATAAATTCCCCCAAGCGCACAGTGCCGCGAACATGGCCCGCCCCGCTACACCCGCATGGAGTGCCCATGGCCAAAGCTGACGACATGGTGATCTACACCCACACCTTTGATTTGCTGAGTTGGTTGCTGCCGCAATGCGAACACTTCCCCAAAAGCCAACGCTTTGTGGTGACCCAGCGCTTGGTGGGTGCAGCGTTGGACTTTCAAGAGGCGGTGTTCGAAGCCAACAGCCGCAGCGGCGCCCCACGCCTGCGCCACTTGGAGGGCGCTGACGCTCACTTGAACAAGTTGCGCCTGTACCTGCGGCTGGCTCACCATTGGCAATGGCTGAGTGCGGGGCAGTACGAACACGTGAGCCGCAGCGTGGCCAGCATTGGCAAGTTGCTGGGCGGCTGGATCAAACAAACTCGTGCAGCGGCAAGCCCTGCGCAGCCACTTGAGCGGCGTTAGAAATGGGCGCGGGGCGGGTGCCGGTGGGCCCCAAAACGAGCCTGGCCGGCACCCCGTTTTTCTATGCGCCCCGTGCGAGCAAGGCCCCGCGGCTTGCCCTGCCTGGAGGCTTGCACAAAGGCCAGACCGGCCTGGCGCTGTTCTTCTTCCTTCGCCTCGGCGGGTAGGCGCCCTACAGACGCCGGCCCGCATTGCTGGAACACGCTGGCACTTGAGTGCCAACACGCCGCACGGCCCACTTGCGGCCATGCCAGAAGAAGGGGTAGGAAGAACATGGGAAGAACGCAACACGACACGCAAGCCCAGGTTGTTGTTGCGGTTGGCGGGGTGGTTGTTGTTGCGATATGCACAGCGGGCGTTGTCAGCGGAATTGATCCACGAGCCGCCGCGCACGACCTTTCCAGATGGCCTGGCCGCTGGTTGCCCAGCGGCCAGGCCATCGTAGCAGTGCAGGGCTACGGGTGCCACGTACATCACACGTACAACACAGCGGGGGAAGTCTCCCCCGCACCCCCTCCTGAGGGCAGCAGATCTGAACTTCAGAGGCCAGCGTTGCAGCACTCAGCGTTTCGAAACAGGGGAAGAACGCAACACGACACGCAAGCCCAGGTCGTAGTTGCGGACGGCGGGGTGGAGGTTGCCGCGATATGCACAGCGGGCGTAGTCAGCGGAACTGATCCACGAGCCGCCGCGCACGACCAACGATTTGACACTTTCGAGCTGACCCAAACCGATGGCCACACTTTCATCCTTAGCCACGCTGCGCAGCCTCGCACTACTGGTCCACTCCCACAGGTTGCCCAGCATGTCGTGCAGGCCGTAGCCGTTCGGCTCAAAGCAACCCACTGCTGAACTGTCGTTCACGTTTGAAGCGCCGCAGTTGGCTCGCTAAATGTCAGGGTCGTTGCCCCAAGAAAACACCTGTCCTACCAAGCCCCCACGCGCCGCCTTTTCCCACTCGCGTTCAGTGGGCAAGCTAACCCGCCACGCCCCACCTCGCACCAGCGGTGCCAACTCCGACTCGGCGAATTCAGGCGAGTGCTGGAGCTGCCCATTCAGCCATTCGCAATAGCCCAACGCCTCGCGCCAACTGACATAACGCACAGGGCGGTTAGGCGGGTCGCGCAATGCATCACCATCGCCCGGCTCGGTTTGCGTGGCCTGCAGGTAAGCCCTGAATTGCGCCACGGTCACCGGATAACGCGCCACGTAGAACGATTGGGTGGGCGTGGCGGCATCGTTGATTTCATCGTCTGGAACATCCGCTTTGATGATCTGGCTGATGCGCTCGCGCTGCTCGCTTGCGGTGCCGATGCGAAATTGCGCGTCCGCTTCAATGCGCACAAAACCATGGCCCGGTTCGGCTGGCAAGTACGCGCGCTGAGCATCAAACCGCGGGTCACCAAGAGCCGCCAGCACATCACCCGCCATCGCGCGCTGCACGGCCATCAGCCCACCATTGCGCGGGTGCAACGGCAACGCGGCCACCAACCAATTCACCACACGCGCGGCGATGTTGGCGGTGCGCTTTTCCGCTTGCAGCGCAGCGCTGCCCAGCTCAGCCAACTGCATGCCGGCCAGCAGCGCAAACAGCCATTCGGCCGGGCCTGGCTCAGCTTGGCGTTTGAATTCCTCAACGCTTTGCCCAGCCACCAAATGGTCGGCCGCACTGGCACCACGCTCGGCCCCCGCCAGGCGCGCTGCCAGGGGCAATACCACTTGCCAGTGCGTGGGGGCCAGGCGCGCCAGGCGCGCACACTCAGCCGGAAAGTCACCCTTGGCCTGCAAGTGGCACGCCGCCAAGAATTCCTGAAAGCTGCGGTGCGGAAAACTGAACTCGCGCTCGCCGCCCTTGCGCTGCCCCAGGCCGAGCAAAAGCCCGGCGCGCGTTTCAATGTAGTCCACCACCACGGTGGCCTTGTCTTTGCTGCCACCCAGCAGCGGCGTGAAGGCGCGCACCAAGGTGTCTTCGCCGATGTTGGCGGTGCCTTCACCCAAGTTGCTTTCATGCACTTCGAACGCCACGCGCTCCAGCACGCTGCGCAGGTTTGAAAGTTTCAGGTCTTTCTGGTTCAGCGCATCAAGCAAGGCCTGCTCGCTGCCCGAGGTGCGCGTCCAGCGCAGCAGCAGCAAGTCAACTGAAGCGTTGTACAAATCAGCCCGGTCTTCGGGCAGGTGGCCGCGGTTGCTGTGCAGCGTGGTCATCAGCGTCAGCAGCAGCGGGTTGCGTGCCAGGGGCAGCAGGTCGGCACGCTGGTAAGCGCCCAGCAGGTCTTCACGCTTCTTGGCCGCATCAGCCGGGCTGCGCCATTTGCGTTGTTCCAGCGCGGTGTACCAGCGTTGGATGAACTGTTCGATCTGCTCGTCTTCCAACTCGGCCAGGGCGTACACGCCATCGGCCGGGACGGCGCCCGTTGGCCAGGCATAGGGCCGGGCTGTGAGCAAGAAACGGCACTCTTGCCCGGTGCTGCTCATCAGGCCCTTCACAGCGGCGTGCACACGCTTGCGGCGCGCTTCGTCACCACATTCGTCCAGGCCGTCGAGCAAGAAGAACGCGCCCTGTTTGCGCGCCAAGCGCTTCAGCGTTTCTGCCGTGTCTTTTGACAAGCCATAACCGCTGGCTTGCAGGTCCTGCCCAATGAAGGCCCACAGGTCGCCCGCCGTGGCGGGCTTGTCGCTGGCGGGCAGGCTTTCAGAAAACTGGCGCAGCACCACGCGAATGGGCAGCTTGGCGCCGTGCTGCCAGTCTTTACCCAGCGCTTCCAACGCGCCCGGTTGGCCCTGCCAGGTTTGTGCCATGGCCAACAGCACATGGGCGCCAAAAGTGCTCTTGCCACTTCCGGGCAGGCCCAGCAAGGTGAGCCGGCGCTGCGTGGCCAGGGCTTGCAGGGCGCTCACAGGTTCGCTTTCCGCTTGAGCCTCGTGTTTGCTGCTTTGCCGCCCCTGCTTGTGCGCCAGCCACTGCTGCAAGGCCATGCCCTTGGGAATGCGCAGGCTGGTGTTGAGCGGCACATAGATGTCGGCCAGTTGCAGCGGGGTTTGGCGGCTTTGGTCCGGCGCGTCGTCAATATCGCCCAGCTTGATGCCGGCCAGGTCGTTGGCCAAACTGTCCAGGTAACTGGCCACCACCGATTGCAGCTCTGCCGCGCCTTCACCTTGCTGCACCACTTGCTGAATGTGCTGGATGAAATCACGCCCGATGAAGTGCCCGCCCTGGGTCTTCACACCCCCTTGAATGGCCGCGCCGCCTGCGGTGTGGGCGGTGGCTGCAGGCTGGGCGGCGATCTGCGCTTCGAGTGCTGCCATCTGGCGGCGCAGCGCGGCAAGTTGTTGCTCAGGGCTGGGTTCGCTGGCCATGGGTTTACGCCTGATCGGGTTTGGCGGGTTTGTGATCGCGGCCCACAAAAGGCCCGCCGCTTGTGTTGACTGGCCCGGCCACATAGGCGCCGCCGCCGGTGTTCACTTGAGTGGTGCTGTGATGCGTGGTGGTGCTGATGGGCGCATGGTTGTCACCCGCCACCAGCACGGCGCCTGCCGCAAGGTGAGTGTGGTGCAGTTGGCGCGCTGCAGCGGCGGCGGCTGTGAAGTCTTGCGCCTGCGCATCGGGCTCAAGCCGAACAAACTTGGCGGTGGCCAGTTTTTCAAGCTGGCGATAGAAGTGCAGGTTCAACTCGGCCACGCTCTTGTAGACCGTTTGGTAGTGGCCCATGGCCTTGAGCTTGGCTTGAAAGGCCACCAGGCTGGCCGTGTCGGCAGCGCTCACCGTTGTGCCCGCAGGTGCAGCCGCCGCCTTGTAGTAGGTGAAGATGAACGGCTTGCGCGTGGCTTGGAACTGGCCCGCCGCGGCCTCGAATTCTTCTTCGGTGTACTTGCCGACCTTGGTGTGAAACAGCATCACGAACAGGTCGCAGGCGCGGATCACCCGGTTGTATTCGGCTTGCAGCCGGGTGGCGGAAAGCGCATCCAGGAAGTCTTCCCAAATCTCCAGTTCCAGGAACAGGCCGCGCGGCACCCATTCCTTGTTCTTGCGGCCCAGCAGCAATTCAAACTCGCGGCGGTCTTCATGCAGTTCAGACGAAGACGCCAGGAAGATCTTCACGGATTGCATGCTTGGCTCCTGCATTGGCGCGGTGTTGAAGCGTAACGCAGCGCTCGAGGCGCGGGGCTACGGCATGCGCTTGCCGCCCACTTCCAGCAGCGCGTGCCTGCTGTCGGCATGCCTGCTTGTAGTTGTACGTCTGATGTACTAACATTCGCCCCCTTCACCCGGAGCTCACCATGACCAATGCCACCCGCAGCGCCAGGCTAGGCCTGCGCGCCACGGCCGCGCAAGAAGCCGTGTTGCGGCGCGCCGCCGAGGTGTCGCACAAGTCGATGACCGAATTCATTCTCGACAGCGCTTTCAAGGCCGCCGAACAGACTTTGCTTGATCAACGCCTGTTCATGATGAGTGCCGAACAGGCCGGTGCGCTGCTCGAATTGCTGGATCGGCCCGCGCGCAACAACCCCGGGCTCAAAGACCTGTTCTCGCGCCGCGCCCCCTGGGGCAAGTGATGTTGGGTTTGCCGCGGCCGCTGGAGCCCAGCGACTTGTTGGAAGGATTTGACTGTGGCAAGCTGCCCCTGAACGAGTGGTTACTGCGCCATGCCCGGCAGGCGCAGGCCAGTGGCTCGGCGAAGACCTATGTCGTGGCGCAGGGCCATCGGGTGAACGGCTTTTTCAGCTTGACAGTGGGGCAGGCTGACGCGCTTGAAGTGCCGTTGCGCGTGCGCAAGGGCATGGGCAACTATCCGATACCCGTGGTGATTCTGGCCAGGCTGGCCGTTACCCGCCTGGCGCAAGGCCAGGGCCTGGGTGTGGGCCTGCTGCAAGACGCGATTCAGCGCACCCTTGGCATCGCCGAGCAGGCTGGCGTGCGGGCGTTGTTGACCCACCCCATAGACGACGAAGCAGCACGTTTTTACTTGCGCTTCGGCTTTGAGGCTTCACCGATTCGCGAACAGCAGTTGCTGCTGCTGCTCAAAGACGCGCGGCGACTATTGAAGCCAGGCGCGCCTTGAGCCCCTGCCGCGCGTCCAGCTGCGCGTGACATTCACTCACGCACAGCCCGCCCGCGGCAGCGCCATGAAAAAGCGCAGCATTTCTGCCGACGCATCGGGGCCGACCGCATCGGTGCGATTGAGCGCGAGCAGCATGACGCAGAAGGCGATCGGCCATTGGCCGAGCTTTAATGCCAGCACGATTGGCCTGCCAAGGGCCAGACTTCGGGCGACGGCGTCGACGATCGCTGCGCCATAAGCCAGCAACAACACTGCCGCAGCCATCAGCACAAGCATCACGAGTGTGAGCGCGATCCCGACCAGGCGGCGCTGCCACCTCGCTCTCTCCTCGGCCACTGCGTAGGCCTGATTCAGGCCGCGAATGGTGGCCACCATGCCGCTCGACGAGGCCCACAGCGCCACCCCGATGCCCCACGTCAACGGGCGCGCGAATGGCCTGCCAAGTGATCGAGCAAGCGGGTGAACAGCTGCACGATCGAGTCCGGCACAACCTAGGCCATGCGTTCCACGAGCGTTGCGCGAATCAGTGTCTCCGCGGCGCGTAGGCAGTGGGACACAGCAGCGGCAAATATTGCAGCTGGAAGTGCCGATTGCCAAACCAGCGCCGGAACACCGCCTGGCGCCGCTTGCTCAGCCCCCAGGAAGGCAAATTGCCACTGTCCATCTGAATCGCTCGCACACGCGCGCGTCCCTGCACTGCATGGCCCCGTCAACCCGCTCAAAAGGTGCACCACTCATGACCAACGCCCTGGACTTCAACCATGGCCGCCGCGTTGCTCGCGTGCGCTGCCTGGTGCGCGCCGGCGCTGGCCCAGGACAAGGCGCCCACTGCGCGAACAGTGAACAACTGCAATCTGCAAATTGGCACGATGTGCAACCAAGCCGGGCTGAGCGGAGCCAAGCTGGCCGGCAGCAACCTCGCCTTGTCGAGCTTCACGCGCGCCGATCTGAGCCACGCCGACCTCAGCGGGGCCGATCTGCACAGTGCGAACTTCCGCTTCGCCGATCTGCGCAGCGCCAACCTGCGCAATGCGTCAATGAACGACATCGACCTCGCGCATGCCGATCTGCGAGGCGCCGACCTGCGGCGCCAACCTGGTGGACGCCCAAATCGACGACGCGGACTTGCGCGGCGCTGACCTGCGCGGCGCGCGGTTATACGGTGCGCAGTTGAACAGCGCGCGCCTGGACGGCGCCAAGCTGCAGCGCGCCAGCTTGCGCGCTGACAACCTGGCGGGAGCAACGTTCAACGGCGCCGATCTGCGCGGCACGCGGTTTGAAGCGGCCAGCCTGGCCGGAGCCGACTTGCGCGGCGCGCGCATCGATGCCAGCACCGAGCTGGCCCGTGCCAACGCGCAGGGCTGCATCGGCCCCTGCCGGCGCGGGCAGCAGGCCCTGAAGGCACGCGCACTGACAGTTGTCGCGGCGCGGGGCTGGTATGCCGGTTGCCGCGCTTTTAGCAGCCACCAGAAGGACTGACCATGATGCGTGGCGTTAGCCATCAAGGGCATGGTTACCGTGGCCTTGAGCGTAATACCGCCAGCGCAACGGCAGCAGCCTCGTCATGAACGAAGGCGCAGGCACACGCGTTGCCCGTCGCGTTGACCTTGCGCGCACAAACAGGAGTGAGTCGTGGAAACCCAGGAACTGCATCGTGGACGATTGATCGATCACCTTCAACTCGTCGTGCGCGACCTCGCTGCGAGCCGGCGGTTCTATAGCGCGCTTCTCGAACTGATGGAAATTCCGTTAGGCGGCAGCGGCGAGGGCTACTTCTGGTACAAGACCGCCTTGGCACACGGGGGCAGGGACAACGGCGCTCCCGGGGAGCGGGAATATCACCCCGACTATTACGCCGCCTTTGTGCTGGACCCGGACGGCAACAACATCAAGGCGGTTTTCCACGGCAAGGCCAGGCGCAGTGCGGCGTCAGTGACGGTGACGTTCTGAAGGACGTTTTGAAGGGCCTGAGCGTATCGCTTCGTCCTTCATGAGGGTTGGGAGTGACGCGCGGTAAACGGTGCTGGCACCGTGTTGAACGCGGTTAAACGATCAGCCGATTCCAGCGCCCGTAGCGCTCCTTGATGGCGCCGCGGCGCAGGCTCAGTCCGATCAGCGCAGCGCCCAGGGCCAGGCCGATCACGTTGGCTGCCATGCGGGCGCTCCAAACAACCGTTGCGACCATCAACGCGGCGCCCAGCAGCACCGTTGAGCGAGCTTCCCTGGCTCAACGGATCCAAAGTCGGGCGGCGCCAATGGCGCGCTTTGCAAGATGCAAGGCGTACCTTCAGGTGGCGGCGGCACGATGGTCTACTTCGCTTGCGAAGAATGCGCGACGGAAGGTGCGCGCGTCGAAACCGCGGGCGGCAAAGTCGAGAAGGAAAAGATGTCGATTGGCCAGTACGGCCACATCGTTCTGGCCAAAGATACCGAAGGCAATGTGTTTGGCCTGCATTCGATGAAATAAGTCACTTCCGCTTAATGTTAATCACCTGCAAATCTTCCAATGGGGCCCACCATCACGGCTCCATGCCGCTTCATATGGAAGACACCGCCTCATTGGGCCGCTGCGGCGGCGAACGAGTGAGCCGGCAGTTGCCCTAGTTTTGATAGCGGCAGGTTTCCGCGGTGCGGAAGCCGCGAGCCGCACGCTTGGACCGCTGGAGCTGCCGGCATCTGGATTTTTTCCGTTTGAGGCTTGAGGGCGTTCTAGAAACCCCCATGCACCGCCTTTGTCGTGCATTCAAGGCATTTGTTACTCGCACGTTAGCGCAGCTTGTCTTGCCGTGCAGATCAGTCACCCGCCGCGTCCTTCTTAAACCGCTCCCACTGCGGCCGCAGTTTCGCGAGGAACTCGACGAAGCGCGAGTGGCAGCGGATCGTGTTCAGGTTTGGATCAATCTCGAAGTACGGCAGATTGGGGAAGCCATCATTGGCCGCGTGTTCGAGCCATTTGACCGCCTCTTCGGGACGATTCATGGCGGCATGAGCCGACGCGATGTTGTGCGCCGTGTGGTGAAAGTGCCCAAAACCGCGGCCGATTCGTAACGCGCGTTCAATCGCCACTTCGGCTTCCGTGGACTTACCTTTTTTGGCCAACAGCACGGCCTTGACGCTCGCAAAACTCCCCCCCTCGTCTTGAGGGAAATTCTCCAGATAGTGTTCGACGATCGCGTCAGCTTCCGAAAGCGATCCGATCTGAACCAGCACGTCTGCAATGGAGCGATCAACCAGCATCGGACTCACGTCGCGCGGGATGGTCTTGAACACCGTGAGCGCATCATCAAATCTCCCCTGGTAAGCGCAATAAACGCCTACGCGAAACCGGGCCATCGTATTGTTTGGATTGATTTCGAGCGCTCGCCTGACGCTTTGATGCGCCTCGTCCAGCAGACCGATGTGCGCATAAACGGTCGACAGCTGGTGGTGCGCCTCGTCCGAATCAGGATCGATCGCGAGCGATCGCTTGTACGACTGAATCGCCAGTTCGTGCGGAAATCCCTTCGTGTTTGTCCAAAGGATCAAACCGCGGGCAAAGTGTCCCTCGGCAAGATCTGGGTCGAGTGCCAGCGCTTTCAGAATAGCAATCTCCGCATTTTCGTGATAGAGCTTGCAAATGGAATCTGACGAGAACTTGAACGCCAGAGTGTTATATGCCCGCGCAAGTTGTGCATACGCTCCGGCGAGTTCCGGATCGAGCGCAACCGCCGCTTCAAGAACCTTGATCGCGGCCTCGGTGTCTTCCCGATTTTCGCTGCTCGCCTTTACCTTGCCTCGAAGGTACAAGTCAAATGCCGGCGAATGTATCGGCAGCGTACCGCCGCTCGCTGGAATTCCATTCAATCCGTTGCCGACTGACAGCGGCGTGACCTCAGCCACGAATCGATATCCGTGTTTCGAAACAGTCTGAATGTATCTAGGATCGGATAAGTGTTCGCCGAGAAACCTTCGGATGGAGTGGATCGCTTTACCGAGATTGTTTTCCTCGACAACGGTATCCGGCCAGATCGCGGAGAGAAAATCTTCTTTGGAAACCAGCTTGCCGCTATTGCGGACGAGATAAACGAGAGTCTGAAACGCCTTCTCGGGAAGCGCGTTGCACGCGCAACCGTCGTGGCGTTCGACCCTTCGCTCGGCAACGTCGAGTCGAAACTCGCCAAACGAATATCGCTCGGTGCTTTCTCGTTGCATGCGCAGAAAAAAAACAGAAGAAAAAACGAAAGACGCGCCGCTAGGGCGTCCGCGAAACTTCATGCGGCTTGAAAGCCTGATCACCGCTCATGTCGCCGCTCACGGTTTGGCGTCGATGGGTATCCGACCTGAGAACGAAGCGGACTATGGTCCAGAAGGAGAAATTCATGAAGTATCCATTCTCGAGAAAAAAGCTGACCTTGCCGATCGGGCTTGCCGTCTTGATGATCTCGGCAGTCGCTACATATGCCGCAATTACTCCAATCATCCTCGGAACCGGGACTAACGCGGACGCGCCGCTCGTCAGCGGCTCGGCAACAGTCACCTTCCGCAAACTAACTACGACGCCTGGCGATGTAGGCGCGTGGCATTATCATCCGGGCTATGTTCACAACGTTGTAACGTCCGGAGCGATTAAGATCGAAGATGGCTGCGGCGGCGCGCCTACGTACAGCAGCGGGCAAGCATTTGAAACTTCGGAAGGCCGCGTTCACCGCGCGATTAATGAAGGAACAGTCGAAGCAGTTGAACACAACATCTTCATCCTGGAACAAGGCAAGCCGCTAACAAGATTCATTCCCGGCAATCAGCGCCGCTGCGGTCCGCCAAGCAAGGTCGAGGAATGCGAGAAAGAGGGATGGAGCACCTTCAACTTTCCCACGACATTCGGCAGCCCGGGGGAGTGTATCAAGTACGTTCGGCAACGTCCGAGGGTTAGCCTACCCGTGCCGCAGGATCCATTGCAGTAAATCACTGCTGTCCAGTTAAAAGTCGAACAAATTCAACTGGTTAGCGGCATCCGACTGATCCGTTTGGGACAGATCGGTCTGCAAGGCGCATGAAAGCTGGGTTTTCTCGAAAATCGGGGCAGACAGAGTCTGTAGACAAGTGTAGAGAGAGACGTCGAGTTGTACGCCTGACCAGCAAGAATGTTCAGCCCTCATAGGTAGAGTGTCACCCCATAGACTGGTTCATGAACGGGTTCGTCTGCCCCCGTTGTCAGTGCAGCCACTGTCGCTACCAGTGCAGCCTGGTCATCGGCACGATCTTCGAGGCCAGCAAGCTGCCGCTACCCACGTGGTTCCTTGCCATGCACCTGATGACGCAGGCCAAGAACAACGTCTTGGCCCTGGAGCTCAAGCGGCACCTGGACGTGTCCTACCCCACGGCCTGGATGCTCAAACGACGCCTACCTTGGCGGGGAGCTTCACGGCGGCAAGCCCGGCCGGGGCTCGCCCAACAAGGTGCCTTTCGTCGCGGCGGTGCAGACCACCGAGTCG
>JAYUQE010000087.1:0-5348 GCA_043756905.1 Burkholderiales bacterium
TTCCTGGAAGTGAACACCCGGCTGCAGGTGGAACACCCGGTCACCGAAGCCACCACGGGCTTCGACCTGGTGCAGTGGCAATTGCGCATCGCCCAGGGCGAGCCGCTGCCCGCGGCGCAGGAAGGCATCACCTGGCAGGGCACGGCCATTGAAGCGCGGCTGTGCGCCGAAGATGCCCACAACGGCTTCGCGCCGCAAAGCGGGCGCATCGCGTTCTGGCAGTTCGCGCAGGTTGAAGGCGTGCGCATCGACCATGGCCTGGCAGCACAGGCTTCAGTGCCACCGCACTATGACTCGATGATCGCCAAGTTCATCGCCCACGGCCGCACGCGGGAAGAGGCGCGCAGCCGCTTGCTGGCCGCGCTGCGCGGCAGCAGCGTGCTGGGCCTGCGCACGAATCGCGACTATCTTTTGCAATGCCTGGCCGCACCGGCCTTTGCGCAGCCCACGCTGCACACCGGCTGGCTCGAAGCCGCCAGCCCGGGCTTCAAGCCACCGGTCGTTTCAGGCACCTGGCTGGCCATTGCCGCGGCCGTGCTGTTGCATCGCCAAGCCGCCCGCCATGGCCCGCTGGCGCGGTTTGCGTCTAGCGGGCAGCGTGAATCGGTGTTGCGATTGCGTGCGCAAGAACACACCCACGAGCTGCGTTTGCGCTACGGCCAGCGCGGTGCAGTACAGGTTGATGTGAGCGGCTCAACTCATGAGTTAGACGTGCTGGCTGACGATGGCCATTGCGTGGCATTCACGCTCGATGGCCTGCGCCAGCGCGCCGCGGCCCACACGCTGCCCGGCCAGGAATGGCTCGACGCGCTGGGCTTGAGCGAAGGCTTTGCCGACGTGACCGCCGCGCTGCCCATGCGCCATGGCACCAGCGGCGCGGCCGGCAGCGGCACCGTGCTTTGCCGCATGCACGGCCAACTGGTGCGCCTGGAAGTGGCCGTGGGCCAGCGCGTGGAACAGGGCCAAGTGCTGCTGGCGCTTGAAGCGATGAAGATGGAACACCGCATCGAGGCACCCTGCGCCGGCAGCGTGGTCGAGATCGCCGCCACCGTGGGCAGCCAGGTCAGCCCGGGGCAACTGCTGCTGCGCATTGAGTGAATGCAGCCGGCGCCATGCCGGCCCAGGCTCAACGCATCATGTCGCGAAAGGCCGCAAAAATCCACGAGCGCATGCCCAGCACCAGGGTGTAGGGGCGTTTCTGGTCGAGCGGCAATTTCTGATCGGCCAGGTGTTGCAACGCAAAGTCTTGCGCCACGCGCTGCAAGCGTTCATTGAACAGCTTGGCCAGGCTGGCACCGATGCGGCCGTGCACCAGCATCAGCATTTCGCCGTCGCTGTCGAAGCCGCCGCTGAAGTATTCCTCCACCACGTTTTCGCGAAAGTACAGCATCACCGGGCCATGCGCGCGCCAGCGAAAGGTCTTGTCCAGCATCAGCCGGTAACGGTTCATGGGGCGCAACTGGATGATGCCCAGCCGATCCAGCATCACCAGACCTTGCACCACCTGCGCTTCGCTGACGCGGTAGGTTGAAACGATCTGCTCGCAGGTCCATTGGCTCAGGCAGCAAATGGCCAGCAGCAGCAAGCGGCGGTCGGCCACCACGGCGCGCTCCTGCTCCAGCGTGAGTTCACGCCGCAGCGGCGTGGCATCGGCCACCTTGCGTGCAATTTCAGCGAAGTCGATCTTCAGCACGCGCAACACCTCGTCCACGCGCGACAGCGGCATCTCGCCCTTGGCAAACATGCGCTTGATGCTCGACTCGGCCATGCCGAGTTCTTTGGCCAAGGCCGCGTAAGTGATGTTCGAGGCCTTGAGCTCGGCCTTGATTTGCGCAACCAGCGCTTGGGTGGTGGACATGGATGGGTATGACGTGGCAACACCGGGCGTGCATTCTGGCGCCACCCCCCTTAACCGCATACGGCCGCGGCGCGCCTCGCTGGTCACAATGGCCGCGCCCAGGCCGGGCACGGGAGTGGCGCGCTCAAGGAAATGTGGCTCTGCCACTTTGCTTGACCCCCTCGGGGGGCCTGGCGCGAAGCGACAGGTATGGGGGTACTTATGAGTTGGATGCTGTTGGCCGCGTTGTTCGTGGGCAGCCTGGTAGCGGCGCAGGCGCTGTCGCCCAGCGTGGCGCTGGCCCTGGCCGTCACGCTGGGCGCCTGGGCCTGGCAGCGCCAACAAGCGCGGCTCGATCAGTTTGAAGCGCGCTGGCGGCAGGCGCAGGCCGGCGCTGCAGCGGCCACGCCGGCGGCGGCCACAACGCCTGAAACACCCGTACCCGTCAGCGTGATGGCCCAACCTGAAACCGAGCCGGCAGCCCTGGCCGCCGCGATGGCCGCGCCCGCGCCTGAAGACTTTGTTGCCGCTCGAACCGGGCGCCAAGCCGATCTCAACGCAGCACCGCCCCCGCGCCTGGCGGCCTCTTCGCCGCGCAGCGAAGACACCAGCCCGGCCACCACCAGTTCACTGGGCGCCACGCTCAAGGCCTGGGTGCTGGGCGGCAACACCATCGTTCGCCTGGCGGTGTTGATCCTGTTCGTGGGCGTGGCTTTTCTCGTTCGTTATGCGGCAGACCATGCGCTGCTGCCCATCGAGCTGCGCCTGGCTGCCGTGGTGCTGGGTGGCATGGTGGCCGTTGGCCTGGGCTGGCGGCTGCGCGAGAAGCGACGCGACTACGCCCTCACCCTGCAAGGCGGCGGCATCGGCGTCATCTACCTGGTGTTGTTCGCGGCGCTGCGCCTGTACGGCCTGCTGCCGCCCGGCCTGGCCTTCGCCTTGCTGGTGGCCCTGTCGGCCTTGACGGCGGTGCTGGCGCTGGGCCAAGACGCCATGGTGCTGGCCGTGGTGGCCTTTGCCGGCGCGTTCCTGGCGCCGGTGCTCACCTCCACCGGCCAGGGCAGCCATGTGATGCTGTTCAGCTACTACGGCGTGCTCAACCTGGCCATTGCCTGGCTGGCCCATCAGCGCGCCTGGAAGTTGCTGAACACGGTGGGCTTTGGGTTCACGTTCGGCATCGGCCTGGCCTGGGGCCTGCGCAACTGGCAGCCCGGGTTGCTGGCCAGCACCGAGCCTTTCCTGATCGCTCACCTGCTGCTGTATCTCTTTATAACCGTTCAGTACAGCCGGCAGTTGGCTGCAACGCCCGTGGCCGCAACGCCGCGAGCGGCCTCACCAGCAAAGCTGCCCATCGTCGACGGCAGCCTGCTGTTTGGCGTGCCCATCGCCGCTTTCGGCATGCAGGCGGCCATGGTGCGCCACCTCGAATACGGCGTGGCGATCAGCGCGGCCGTGCTGGCCGGCGTGTACTTGCTGTTGGCGCGCTGGCTGTGGCAGCGCCTGGGTGAGCGCATGCGGCTGCTCACCGAAGGCATGCTGGCGCTGGGCGTGGTCTTCCTGGCCCTGGTGGCGCCCTTGGCGCTGGATGAGCGCTGGACCGCCGCGGCTTGGGGCCTGCAAGGTGCCGGCGTGGCCTGGGTGGCCTTGCGCCAGCGCCGCGCCGTGGCACTCGGCCTGGGTCTGGCGCTGCAACTGATGGCTGCGGTGCAGTTCTGGGGCCAGGCCGGTCGCGCCGGCGGCGCGCTGTTCATGGCCAATGCGCACCTGGCCGGCACCCTGCTGCTGGCCGCTGCGGCCTTGTTCACCGCGCGGCAATTGCTGCACGCCGCGGCGGCCGCGCCGGGCGAACCCCTGCGCGGCGTGCAGCGCCTGTTCAAGCCGCAGTTATTGCAGTTCCTGCATGTCGTCGCCTTGGGCCTGGGCCTGCTGCACGCCTGGGCCGGCCTGAGCACGGAGCTGGGCTTCGCGCCCTTTGCCCACCCGGGCCCTGGCGAACTCAACGCCTTGCTGCTGGCCGGCATTGCGCTGGCGCTGGAATTGGCGCAGCAGCGCCTGGCCTGGCCGGCGCTGCGCCTGGCCGCGCGCGGCGCCATGGCCGCGGGCTTGGTGCTGCTGAGCCTGAGCGCGGTGATGGCCTGGCCCCACGTTGGGGTCCTGGGTGGGCAAACCAGCTTGTGGCCGCATTACCGCGATGGCGCCTTGCTCAGCCTGGCCGCGCTGCTGGCCGCCGCGCTGTGGTTGCTGCGCCGGCTTGACGTGGCCACCAGCGCCGGCGGCACGGTTGGCCACACGGCTGGCCAAACCAGCCAGCGCGGCGAACATTGGCTTTGGCATGGCACCGCGCTGCTGCATGCGGCGCTGCTGGCGCATGGCCTGGGCGCATCGTTCATCAACCGCCACCAGGCCTGGACGCCCAGCCTGGCCCTGGCCGCACCGCTGGCCCTGATGCTGTGGTTCCTGGCGCGCCAGCGCGCCGGCCAGTGGCCCTGCGCGCAGCACCCGCGCACCTTGCAATGGGGCCTGGCCTGGCCGCTGCTGGGCTTTGGGCTGCTGTGGCTGCTGGCGGTGAACCTGCATGCCGATGGCGCCATGCAGCCGCTGCCCTACCTGCCGCTCATCAACCCGATCGACCTCGGCCATGCCTTGCTCGCGCTGTATGCCTGGCGGCTGTGGCGCAGCACCGAGCACCCGCCCTTCATCAACCCAAAACTTGCGCTGGCCGTGGGCGCGGTTGCCGGCTTCGTGTGGCTCAACGCCATGGTGGTGCGCAGCCTGCACCATTGGGCGGGCACGCCACTGTGGCTGCACGGCGCCTGGCACGCCGGTGCCGTGCAAACCGCGTTCACCATTTTGTGGAGCCTGTGTGCTTTGGCCACCATGTTCATGGCCACGCAGCGTAAATGGCGCGTGGGCTGGATGGCCGGCGCGGCGTTGCTGGGCGTGGTGGTGCTGAAGCTGGCGCTGGTGGACCTGTCGCACACCGGCGCGCTGCTGCGCATCGTCTCGTTCATCGGCGTGGGCTTGTTGATGCTGTTGATCGGCTATCTCTCACCGCTGCCACCGGCGCGCAAGGAGGCAGTATGAAAACAGGCATGGGCCTGGCCGCAGCGCTGCTGCTGACGGCGCACCCGGCGCCGGGGCGCGCCGCCGACAGCGACGCGCTGGCCAACTACACCGCCATCGCCAGCGTCACCCCGCGAGGCAGCGATGCCCTGCAGCGCCTGCGCCTGCCTCTGGCCGTGTTGCAGCAGGCACGTAGCGCCGGCTGGGCCGACGTGCGCCTGTTCGACGCCCACGGCAAGCCGGTGCCCCTGGCCTGGGCCGCAGCGCCTTTACCGGCCCAGGTGGCGCCCCGCCTGCAGGTGCTGCCGCACTTCGCCTGGCCCGCCGCCGCCGGCCAGGCCATGGCGCCTAACCTGAAGCTGGAGTGGCGCAGCGACGGCACGGTGCTAAAGGTTGAAAGAGCGGTCGAGCAAGCCGGCAAGCCTGGCAAGGCGGGCAAGCCCGAAGC
>JAYUQE010000088.1:0-5342 GCA_043756905.1 Burkholderiales bacterium
CGCGGCAGCCGGCCACCGGCCAGTCCAGTGAGTGCCGGCAGCACCGCGGCCGGCAGCAGGTTCATGGCCGGTGTGCCGATGAACTGCGCCACGAAACGGTTGGCCGGGCGGTCGTACAAATCGAGCGGCGAGCCGACCTGTTCGATGGCGCCGTCGCGCAGCACCACCACCCGGTCAGCCAGGGTCATGGCTTCGACCTGATCGTGCGTGACGTAGATGGTGGTGGCACCCAGGTCGCGGTGCAGCTTGGCGATCTCCACCCGCGTCTGGCCGCGCAGCGCGGCGTCGAGGTTCGACAGCGGTTCGTCGAACAGAAAGACTTTCGGCGCACGCACGATGGCCCGGCCAATGGCCACGCGCTGGCGCTGGCCGCCAGAAAGTTCGCGCGGCGTGCGGTGCAAGTACGGCACCAGGTTCAATATCTCGGCGGCGCGTTGCACCTTTTCAGTGATCACGGCTTTGTCGACATGCGCCAGGCGCAGCGCAAACGACATGTTCTGCGCCACCGTCATGTGCGGATACAGCGCGTAGCTCTGGAACACCATGGCCAGGTCGCGCTGCGAAGAAGCCAGCTGGGTGATGTCCCGCCCGTCAAGCACCACGCTGCCGGCGTCGATCTCCGTCAGCCCGGCGATCATGCGCAGCAAGGTGGACTTGCCGCAACCCGAAGGCCCGACGAAGACCACGAACTCGCCCTTCTCAATCGTCAGGTCGATGCCTTTGATGGCGCGCAGCGCACCGAAGTGCTTTTCAACGCCGCGCAGTTGCAGAAACGACATCAGCGGTTCTCCTATTTCACAGCGCCAAAAGTCAGGCCCTGGACGAGCTGCTTCTGGCTGAACCAGCCCACCACCACGATGGGCGCAATGGCCATCAACGAGGCCGCCGACAACTTGGCCCAGAACAGGCCCTCGGGGCTGGAATACGAGGCAATCAGGGCGGCCAGCGTGCCGGCCTTGGCCGCGCTCAGGTTCAAGGACCAGAACGCCTCGTTCCAGGCCAGCACCAGGCACAGCAGCCCGGTGGACGCCAACGTGCCCATGGCCAGCGGGCGGATGACGTGAACAAACTCACCCCATACGTTAGCCCCGTCCATGCGCGCGGCTTCCAGGATGTCGGGCGGAATGTCCTTGAAGCCCGAGTACAGCATCCACACCATGATCGGCAGGTTCGACAACGTGAACACCACGATCAGCGCGGTGAGCGAATCGAGCAGGCCGGCGGTTTGTGCCATCACGTACACCGGCACCAGGGCGCCCACGGCGGGCATCATCTTGGTGGACAGCATCCACATCAGCACATCGCGCGTGCGCTTGGTGCGAAAAAAGGCCATGGAATACGCGGCCGGTGCGGCGATGGCCAGGCCCAGCAGGGTGCTGACCACGCTGGTGATGATCGAGTTCTGCGCGTACTGCCAGTAGTCACTTCGTACGTTCACTTCCGCAAAGCTTTCCAGCGTGGGCGTGAAGATCAGCTCGGGCGGCACGGCAATGGCCTGCAACTCGGTCTTGAACGCCGTGAGCACCAGCCAGATCAGCGGGAACACGAGCAGCAAGGTGACCAGCCAGGCCGCCACGGTGCGCAGGGTGAGCAGCCAGGTCTTCATATCAATCGAGGTTCTTGCCGATCATGCGGATGAGAAAGACCGCGGCGATGTTGGCCAGCACCACGGCAAACAACGCCCCGGCCGAGGCCACGCCCACGTCGAAATTCATCAGCGCCTGCTTGAAGATCAGGAAGGCCATGTTGGTGCTCTCGTTGCCCGGCCCGCCACCCGTGGTGGTGAAGATTTCGGCAAACACACTCATCAGGAAAATCATCTCGATCATCACCACCACGGCAATCGGCCGGCCCAGGTGCGGCAGGGTGAGGAACCAGAACTTCTGCAGCGCGTTGGCGCCGTCCATGCCCGCGGCTTCCATCTGGTCGGCGTCTAACGATTGCAACGACGTGATGAAAATCAGGCAGGCAAACGGCAGCCATTGCCAAGCCACCATCAAGATCACGCTGAACAGCGGCCAGTTGGTCAGCCAGTCCACCGGCTCGGCGCCGAAGAACATCGCCACCTGGGCCAAAACGCCATAGATGGGGTTCATCATCATGTGCTTCCAAAGCAGCGCATTGGCCGTGGGCATCACGAAGAAGGGCGAGATCAACAGCACGCGCACGATGCCGCGCCCCGGGAACGGCGCATGCACCAGCAGCGCCAGCGCCACGCCCAGCACCACGGTGATGGCGATCACCGCACTCAGCAGCGCCAGCGTGTTGACCACCGAGGCGCCGAAATCGGGGTCGGTGATGAAGTATTCAAAGTTCGCCAGGCCAATGAAGTCTTTCTCGCCGGGCTGCATGAGGTTGTAGCGCACCAGCGAGAAATAGATCGTCATCAGCAGCGGCACGATCATCCAAAGGAAGAGCGTGACCACGGCTGGCGCCATGAGGGCGCGGGGTAGCAAGCGGGTCATGATTTGGCTTGTTGAGCCTATCGGCGCACAGGCAGCGCGGCCCGAACAGCAAGTTTGCTGAGTGGGCCGCGGTTTGCCTCAGCCTTACTTGTAATAGCCGCCCTTCTTCATCTCGCGATCAGCCGCCAGTTGCGCTGCCTTCAGCGCCGCATCCACCGTGACCTTGCCGGCCAGTGCCGCACTCATCTGCTGGCCCACCGCAATGCCGATGGCCTGGAACTCGGGAATGGCCGCGAACTGCACGCCCACGTACGGGCTCTTGGGCAAGGTGCTGTCGCTGGGATTGGCGCTGTCGATTGCCTTCTTTTCGGCATCGGCAAACTTGGCGGCCTTCAGGAACTCGGGGTTGGCGTAGGTGCTCTTGCGCGTGCCGGTGGGCACACCGGCCCAGCCCTTCTCCTTGCCCACCAGGTTGATGTATTCCTTCGAAGTGGCCCAGGCGATGAACTTCTGCGCCTCGGCCGCGTTCTTGGTGCCAGCGGGAATGGCCAGGGCCCAGGCCCACAGCCAGTTCGCGCCCTTTTGCGTGGCCTTGAACGGGCCTTGAGCAAAGGCCACCTTGTCAGCCACCTTGCTTTGCTTGGGGTCGGTGATGAAGCTGGCGGCTATGGTGGCGTCGATCCACATGCCGCACTTGCCTTCGTTGTACAGGGCCAGGATTTCATTGAAGCTGTTGGCGCTGGACCCGGGCGGGCCGTAATTCTTCAACAGATCGACATAGAAGGTGACGGCTTCCTTCCAGGGTGCGCTTTGCAACTGCGGCTTCCACGACATGTCGAACCACTGGCCGCCGAAGCTGTTGACCATGGTGGTCAAGAACGCCATGTTGTCGCCCCAGCCCGGCTTGCCACGCAGGCAAATACCGTACACGCCTTCCTTGGGGTTGTGCATCTTGGCCGCGGCGGCTTTCACGTCGTCCCACGTGGGGCGGTCAGCGAACTTGATGCCGGCCTTGTCAGCCAAGTCCTTGCGGTACATGAGCATCGAGCTTTCGCCATAGAACGGAGCGGCGTAAAGCTTGCCCTCCACGCTCAGGCCGCCGCGCATGGCGGGCAGCAGGTCGTCAATGTCATAGGCGGCGTCGGTCTTGATCTCGTTGAGCCAGCCCTTCTTGCCCCAGATCGGCGTTTCGTACATGCCGATGGTCATCACATCGAACTGCCCGCCCTTGGTGGCGATGTCGGTGGTGACGCGCTGGCGCAGCACGCCTTCTTCGAGCGTCACCCACTTCAGCTTGATGCCGGGGTTGGCTTTCTCGAAATGCGGGCTGAGCTTCTGCATCTCGATCATGTGGCCGTTGTTAACGGTCGCGATAACCAGATCGCCGGCTTGGCTGGCGCCGGCCAGGGCAAACAAGCTGGTGAGTAGGACGGTGGCCTTGAGCTTCATGTGGGGAGTCTCCTGTGGGTTCAAAACGCGGTGCGATGCCTGGCGCCGTGGCGCCCGATGGCAGCACAGCGGCGGGGCGAAAGATAGTGCGGCGGGCCGGTTACACCTGATACCGGGGCAGCGATAGTGTGTACTTCATTGCGAAAATTGATCAGTAATTTCCCTGATCAATGCAATTGCGTACATATATCGGGCTGTAGCTGCCGCGCCGAGCGGTGCACTTTGCAGCGGCATCACGTAGGTGTTCCAGTGATCGCAGAAGTGGTGCCGACAACCTCCAAGTTCGAGTCTTGATCTGCCGTGAGCTGATGAATGTGCGCAGATGCCGCCCAGTCTTGAACCTGCTTGACACACTCTGGGAGCCGGTCGCGAATCTCGTAAACCCAGAAGCGCTTGACGTCCCAGCCGAGCTCGATCAGGCGCTGATTGCGAAGTTGGTCGCGCAGGCACAGCTCGCCAGTCCAACTGCGGTGATAGCGCTCGCCGTCGACTTCGACATTCAGGCGCCGCTTTCCTATGACGACTGCGAAGTCCAAATCAAACTGCTCGACTGTGAACTGTGGGATCGGGCGCATCCCTGCTTGATAGAGAGCACGGTAAAACAGCCGCTCCCAGTCTGAAACCAGCTCTGGCCTGGAAACAGCAGGGTAGTCGGCGCCCAGGCTGGGCGCAGCGACCGCGGCGGCTGTGGCGGCATCCGCAGTCAGGCGCCCGACATAGTCGGCAAACTTGGCCAGGTAGTCGACGCCTGACGCTGAAGCAGCCGCCCGATCTCCAACCACGTGCAGCAGCCCGCGCGCGCGGGTGATAGCCACGTTAAAAAGGTTGCCGTTGCTGCGCAGGAACGAAATGGCGCCTGGCGGCGCATCTGCCGAGATCACCGGAGAAAAGATCATCACGTCCCGTTCGTCACCCTGGAATCGGTGCACCGTATCCACCAGCAACTCAGCGCGCGGGCCTAGATTGGCCAGCTCGGGATGCTGAGCCAACAGTTCCTGCATCAGCTGCGCCTGCGCACGGAACGGCGTGACGACACCCACCGTGCCCTGAAAGTCGCGCACCATCAGCAAGTCGTGCAAGACTTCCAACACCGCAGAAGCCTCCCGCGCATTCTGGGCGCCGCCGTTGCTGGGGCGAACGGTCTTGCCACGCACGTCCTGCCAAGTCACGCCCGGCTCTCGGTTGCGGGGCCGCTTCAAACTCTTGTAGCGCGTCGCGACTCGAAGCTTGCCGTCGTAGAACGCATGGTTTGAAAACTCGATGATGTCAGCGTGCGAGCGGTGGTGATCACGAAGGTTGATGATGTCGTCCGCACCCGCAACGCCGGCGGCCAAGTCATACAGCGAATTCACCGAATACATCCAGGCCGCTCGTGTCTCGACATGGCCGTACTTCTGCTGTAGCTCACCTTCCTTCTGCCGCGTGACTGCGCTGATGTGGCGAAGCTGCATCGGGTCGCCGATGATCACTGATCGTTTGGCGCGGAAC
>JAYUQE010000089.1:0-5335 GCA_043756905.1 Burkholderiales bacterium
TGCTGGGTGCTGATTGGCTGGCCGACGCCGTGTTCGTTGATCAAAGCCCGATCGGCAAGACCGCGCGTTCCAACCCGGCCAGCTACGTGGGCGCGTTCGACGAGATCCGCAAGTTACTGGCTGAAGCGCCGATCGCGCGCGAGCGCAGCTACACCGCCGGCACCTTCAGCTTCAATGCCGGCGACGGCCGCTGCCCCACCTGCGGCGGTTCGGGCTTCGAGCATGTGGAGATGCAGTTCCTGAGCGATGTGTACCTGCGCTGCCCGGACTGCGACGGCCGGCGCTTTCGCGCCGAAGTGCTCGATGCCAAGATCGTGCGCGGCCCGCGCCAGCTCTCGGTGGCCGATGTGCTCGATCTCACTGTCAGTGAAGCCGCCCAGGCCTTTGCGGCCGACCGCGAGGTGCTGGCCCGCTTGCAGCCGCTGCTCGACGTGGGCCTGGACTATCTGCGCCTGGGCCAGCCGGTGCCCACGCTTTCAGGCGGCGAGGCGCAACGTTTGAAGTTAGCCGGTTTCCTGGCCAATGCCGCGGCCTCGCCGCGCCAGGCGGTGGCGAAGAAGGGCACGCTGTTCCTGTTCGACGAGCCCACCACCGGGCTGCACTTCGACGACATCAACAAGCTGATGCGAGCGCTGCGCAAGCTGCTGGATGGCGGGCATTCACTGGTCGTGATCGAGCACAACCTCGACGTGCTGCGCGCGGCCGACTGGATCATCGACCTCGGCCCCGAAGGCGGTGAAGGCGGCGGTGAACTGGTCTGCGCCGGCACGCTCGAAGACGTGAAGGCGCACGCCGCTTCGTTCACCGGCACGGCGCTGCGTGAGTACGAACATTCACTCGGAACCGGGGCAGCAATGGTGGCGCGCGAGCCTCGTGCCCGCTATGGCGAGGCAGGCCAGCCGTTCAACGAAGCCATCCGCATCGTCAACGCCCGCGAGCACAACCTGAAGAGCCTGAGCGTCGACATTCCACGCGGCAAGTTCAGCGTGGTCACCGGGGTGTCGGGCTCGGGCAAGAGCACGCTGGCGTTCGACATCCTGTTCAACGAAGGGCAGCGGCGCTATCTGGAAAGCCTCAACGCCTATGCGCGCAGCATCGTCCAGCCTGCCGGCCGGCCCGAGGTGGACGCGGTGTACGGCATTCCGCCCACGGTGGCCATCGAACAGCGGCGCAGCCGCGGTGGGCGCAAGAGCACGGTGGCCACGGTCACCGAGGTCTGGCATTACCTGCGGCTGCTTTGGGTGAAGCTGGGCATCCAGCATTGCGTGCACGACGGCGCGCCTGTGCGGCCGCAAAGCGCCGAGAGCATCGCCGCACAACTGCTGCGCGACCATGCCGGCCAACATGTGGGCCTGTTCGCGCCGCTGGTGGTGGCGCGCAAGGGCGTCTACACCGACCTGGCCAAATGGGCCAAGGCGCGCGGCCACACGCATTTGCGCGTGGACGGTGAATTCCTGAAGCTCGACCCCTGGCCGCGGCTGGACCGCTTCAAGGAGCACACGCTGGAGCTGCCGGTGGGCGATGTTCACATCAAACCGGAAGCTGAAGCGGAACTGCGCGCCTTGCTGCACCGGGCGCTCGACCTGGGCAAGGGCGTGTTGCACCTGCTGCACCCGCTCGATGGCTTGGGCGCCGCCATGGACGCGGGGCAATCCACCGTCGGCATCGGCCAGGTGAAGGTGTTTTCAACCAAGCGCGCCTGCCCGCAGTGCGGCACCAGCTACCCCGAGCTGGACCCGCGTATGTTCTCGTACAACAGCAAGCACGGCTGGTGCCCGGGCTGCGTGGGCACGGGCCTGGCGCTGACGCGCGAGCAGCGCAAGGCGCTGGATGATTCGGTGCGCGTGGATGATGTGAACGGCCGCGAGCAGAGCTTTCCTGCCGAAGAACCCGAAGTCGAAGGCCTGGTCGATGCGGTGTGCGGCGAATGCGCCGGTGCGCGGCTGAACGCCAAGGCGCGGCGCATCGAATTCGACGGCCAGCCCATTCACAGCGTGGCCGCCTGGTCGGTGGGCCAGGCGCGTGAATGGGTGGAGCGCCTGGCCCGAGAAGGGAAAATGAGCCTGCGCGAAGCCGGCATTGCGCGCGACCTGATCCCGGAAATCACCAGCCGCCTGCGCTTTCTGGAAGAAGTGGGCCTGGGCTACCTCACGCTCGACCGCGCCGCACCCAGCCTGAGCGGTGGCGAGGCCCAGCGCATCCGCCTGGCGGCGCAGTTAGGCAGCAACCTGCAAGGCGTGTGCTATGTGCTCGACGAGCCCACCATCGGCCTGCATCCGCGCGACAACCGTGTGCTCCTGAAGGCCTTGCAGAACCTGAGCGACAAGGGCAACACGCTGGTGGTGGTGGAGCATGACGAAGACACCATCCGCCATGCTGAACATTTGATCGACATCGGCCCTGGCGCCGGCAAGCGCGGCGGCCACCTGGTGGCGCAGGGCACGGCGCTGGAGCTGGCGGGCGTGGCCGCTTCGGTAACAGGGCGGCTGCTGGCCCACCCCCTGAAGCACCCCCTGGCGGCGCGGCGCGAAATGCTGCCCGGCGCACCGGCATTGGTGTTGCGGCAGGCGCGCCTGCACAACCTGCGCGGCGTGGACCTGAACTTGCCGCTGCACCGGCTCGTTGCCGTCACCGGCGTCAGCGGTTCGGGCAAGAGCACGCTGGCGCGCGATGTGCTGCTGGCCAACCTGCAATTCATCAACACCCGTGGCGCCAAGCCAAACTGGCACGGCTGCGCCGGCATCGACGGCTGGCAGCAGGTGGATCGCGTATTGGAGGTGGATCAAACCCCCATCGGCAAGACACCGCGCTCCTGCCCGGCCACCTACATCGGCTTCTGGGACGTGATCCGCAAGCTGTTCACCGAAACACTGGAAGCCAAGGCGCGTGGCTACAACGCGGCGCGGTTTTCGTTCAACACCGGGCAAGGCCGCTGTGGCACGTGTGATGGCCAGGGCCTGCGCACGATTGCCATGAGCTTTCTGCCCGACGTGAAAGTGCCCTGCGAAACCTGCAAGGGCGCGCGCTTCAACCCAGAGACGCTGGCCGTGAGCTGGCGCGGCAAGAGCATCGGCGATGTGCTGAAGATGGAGGTGGACGAAGCGGTGGATTTCTTCGCCAGCATGCCGGCAATTGCCCACCCGCTGCAATTGCTGAAGGACGTGGGGCTGGGTTACCTCACGCTGGGCCAACCCTCACCCACGCTCAGTGGCGGCGAGGCACAGCGCATCAAGCTCGTCACGGAACTGAGCAAGGTGCGCGATGACATCACCCGGCGCGGCCAGAAGCCGCCGCACACGCTGTACGTGCTGGACGAGCCCACCGTGGGCCTGCACATGGCCGACGTGGAGCGCCTGATCCGCGTGTTGCACCGCCTGGTGGACGGTGGCCACAGCGTGGTGGTGATCGAGCACGACCTCGACGTGGTGGCCGAGGCCGATTGGGTGGTGGACCTGGGCCCCGAAGGTGGCGTTGAAGGCGGCTTGCTGGTGGCCCAGGCCACGCCCGAAGGCGTGGTCAGCGCCGCCACTCACACCGGCCAGGCACTCGGGCCGGTGTTGGCGCGCTGAGCTCGCCAGCGGCGTTTCAGGTTGCTGGTCGCGGCTGCGTCAGGCCTGAGGGCCAGCTCGTTTTGCGGCCGGGGCAAGCCAATTGGCCACATGCCGGGCCAGGCGTTGGGTGTCAGCCACCCGGCGCCTGGGTACAAAGGTGCGCAGCGCGCCCAGGTGGGCTTCGATGTCGCCTTCGCTGCTGGCAACGAGCAGGTGGCCCAGTTCTTCAAAGCGTGCGGCGGTTGCGACCTGATGGTCGTTCACGTGCTCGCCCAGGCTCTTGCGCCGAGGCAGCACCAGCAGCGGCTTGCCGAAATTCAGGGTCTCGGCGATGGTGCCGATGCCCGCATGCGAGATCACCATCTGCGCCTCGGTCATGAGTCCGGCGAACTTTTCCCGCGGCACGAAGCGCAGAAAGGGCATGTGGCGCGGTTCGTAGCGGCCGTCGCCGATCTGGGCGAAGAACGTGGTCTGCGGGCCGAGCCTTTCGGCCAGCGCGTCGGCGGCCATGACCAGCCGATCAAACGGGAACATGCTGCCCACGGTGACCAGGATCACATCACCTCCCCGGCGTATTGCACGTTGGCGTATTTCTGCGCCACTTCGGGCCATTGCGCCAGGCATTCGTCGGCCACGCGGCGCATGATGCGCCCGCTCATGGAGAGATCGTCAACCTGCGCCACGCTGTCGATCCACAGCACGCGCGAACGCAGCAGGAGCTTGGCCCAGATGCAGTACACGGCCAACGGCATCGAACCGGTGGTCACGATCACGGTGGGGCGGTCGTGCAGCACCCAGCGCAGGCTGCGCCAGAGCACGCCAAGTGCTTGCAGCGGTTTGCGCCGATCGGCTTCGCCGATCACGCGCACGGGCTTGCCATAACGCGCAAAGCCACCGGCCGCAATGTCCATGGTCGTGACGAAAACCGCTGGCTCCACAGGCCAGCAGCCTTGTGCCGCCGCCAGCAGGATCAGCAATTCATTCGTGTGCCCGCCGGCCGAGGAGCCCGCCACCAGACGCGCAGGCCGTGCTGTGTTCATCGTCATCGTCAAGTCATCGTCGCCACCGGCCCCAGGCCGGGCGCCGATGCTAACGGGCGGCTTGCCCGCGCCGCGATGATGCGGCGCGACAGGCGTGGCGGTTTGCAGGAATGCAGGGTGCTGACCCCCGTTTCGGCGGCATCGCAGCCAGCACCGTGCATTAGCATGCCGGGTTGATTTGAGCGCGCAAACGCACTGGGAAGGGAGTCAAGGTGACGGTACGAATGGCAATGGTTGGCCTGGGGAAAATGGGCTTGTCCCACCTCGCCATCGTGCGTGCCCACCCGCAGGTGGAACTGGTGGCCGGCTGCGACTCGATGACCTACCTCAACGACGTGCTGAGCAAGCACACCGGTTTGAACTGCTACGAAGATTTCGACCGCATGCTCGAGCGCGAAAAGCTCGACGCCCTGCTGGTGGCCACGCCGTCGAAGATGCATGCCGGTATGGTTGAAAAGGCCTTGCAGCGTGGCCTGCATGTGTTCTGCGAAAAGCCGTTTGTTCTCGATGTGGCCGATGGCGAACGGCTGGTGGCGCTGGCCGAAGGCAAGGGCCTGGTCACCCAGGTGGGCTACCACTACCGATTTGTTGGCGCCTTCAAGGAAGCAGCGCGCATCGCCCGTTCGGGCGCCCTGGGCACCTTGCACCATGTGCGCGCCGAGGCTTACGGCCCCGTGGTGCTGCGGCCCAAGGGCGGCACTTGGCGCACGGAAAAGTCCGAAGGTGGCGGCGCGCTGTACGACT
>JAYUQE010000090.1:0-5325 GCA_043756905.1 Burkholderiales bacterium
TGCGCTTTGGCCTTGCGCGTGCGCCGCGCGGGCTTGGCTGCGGGGGCGTCCGCGGGGGCGTCATCAGCCACCGCTTGACCCAAATGCTCAAGGTACAAGAAACGCGAGCAGGCGTTGACGAAGGGCATGGGCGTGCGCTGCGCGCCAAAGCCGTACACCGCTGCGCCCTTGGCACGCAGGTGCATCACCATGGGCGTGAAGTCGCTGTCCGAGGAGACGATGCCGTAGGCGTCGGGCGAATCGGTGTAGAGCAGCTCCATGGCTTCGATCACCATCACCATGTCGGTGGCGTTCTTGCCCTTGCTGTAGTCGAACTGCTGCACCGGACGGATGGCGTAGTCGTGCAGCACGGCGGCCCAACCCTTCAGGCTGGGCTTGGTCCAGTTGCCGTAGGCGCGGCGGATGTTGGCCACGCCGAGCTTGGAGAGTTCGGCCAGGATGACGTCGATCTTGGCGGCAGGCGCGTTGTCTGCGTCGATCAACAAGGCAATGCGCGGCTGCTTTTCAAGCATCAAGTTTCCAGTTCAGGGTTTCGCCGGCGCAAAGCGGCTTCAGTGCCGCATCACCAAACGCCAGGGTTTCGGGCAGCACCCAGGGCTCGCGCTTGAGCGTGATGCGGCCACGGTTGCGCGGCAGGCCGTAAAAGTCGGGGCCATGATGGCTGGCAAAGCCTTCCAGACGATGCAGCGCGCCCGCAGCTTCAAACGCTTGTGCATACAACTCGATCGCCGCCAGCGCCGTGTAGCATCCCGCGCAGGCCGCGGCGTGTTCCTTCAAATGCGCGGCGTGCGGCGCACTGTCGGTGCCAAGAAAGAATTTCGGCGAGCCCGAGGTGGCCGCCGCCACCAGCGCCAGGCGGTGCTCTTCACGCTTGAGCACCGGCAGGCAATACAGGTGCGGGCGCAGGCCGCCGCTGAACAAGGCATTGCGGTTGAACAGCAGGTGGTGCGCGGTGATGGTGGCCGCAGTCTGCGCGCCGGCTTGCGCCACGTACTGCGCGGCCTCGCGCGTGGTGATGTGTTCGAAGACGATCTTCAAAGCCGGGAAGTCGCGCCGCAGCGGTTGCAGCACTTGTTCGATGAAGCGCGCTTCGCGGTCGAACACGTCCACCGCCGGGTCGGTGACTTCGCCGTGCACCAGCAGCAGCAGGCCGTGGCGCTGCATCGCTTCGAGCGTGGCGTGGGTCTTGCGAACATCGGTCACGCCGGCGTCGCTGTTGGTGGTGGCACCGGCCGGGTACAGCTTCACCGCCACCACCCCGGCCGCCTTGGCGCGAGCGATTTCGTCGGGCGCGAGTTGGTCGGTCAGATACAGCGTCATCAACGGCTCGAAGGCAGTGCCCGCGGGCAGGGCGGCCAGGATGCGCTGCCGGTAGGCCAGCGCCGCCGCCGCCGTGGTGATGGGCGGCTTCAGGTTGGGCATGACGATGGCGCGCGCAACCTGCCGTGCGCTGTGCGCCACCACGGCCGCCAGGGCGGCGCCGTCGCGCAGGTGCAGGTGCCAGTCGTCGGGGCGGGTGAGGGTCAGCTGCGCGCTCATCACCACGATTCTCGCATCGCACTTTTCGCCGCCCGCGCGGGCGCCATGAACCCAATGCGAGTACCTTATGAGCGCGTTGGATAGCACAGTTGTTCAATCAACTGCCTGCCTCGCCACCGCCGTTACACGCCAGATGTAATGAGGTGTGTCTTCGGGTACCACGAATCGCGCTACCGGGGTCAATCCTCCCCCTAATCAAAGGGGGGATGCTTCGCGTGACCCCCTGGGGAGGTGGCTACATTTCCCGGTAGCAATATTCATAAGTGTGCGGTGTTACACGCACCCACATATAACCAAGGAAAGACATGCCTTTGCTCAAGCCACTACTCACCGCAGCGGCCCTGGCCATCACGCTGCCCGCTGCCGCCGAGTCCGCCTTCCTCGTGGTCGGCCTCGGGTTCGAAGACATTCTCAGGGCCGACGCCAGTGGCGATTTCCTGAATGCCGACGTCCTGGAGTACTACAACGGCGGCGCCTCGGGCTCAGGCAACGTGGGGCCCGACTACAACGTCAGCTTCAACCCCGGCGCCACGGCCATCCAGCGCATCCTGCCCGACTTTCATGGCCAGGGCGCCTTCAGCAACACACCTTCGGGCGTGGCCGCGCTGGTGTTCCTGAGCGGCGACGCTGCCACCTTGAACTTCGCTGATGGCTTCACCACCGGATTCGCTTTCCGCTACGCCACCATCGCCTCCAACGCCAGCGTCACAGTGTTCTCAGACGTCAACGGCGCTGGCAGCGAATTGGGTTCAGCCCTGCTTTCAGCCACCGCCACCTGCGGTGCGAACGACTTTTTCTGTACCTGGGGCACGGGCTCGGTGAGCTTCGCCGGCGCGGCCAGGTCAGTGATCTTCAAGGGCCTGTCTGACCAGACCTTGTTCGACAACGTCACCTTCGGCGCCGCGACCGCCACCGAGGTGTCGCTGCCCCGCGAAACCGACCCCACCCCACCTCCGCCGCTGCCGGCGATTCCTGAGCCTTCGACTTACGCCTTGATGGCGCTGGGCCTGGGCGCACTGGCCTGGAAGACACGCTCGCGCAAGCGTTGAAGCGTCAGGCGCCAGCAACCCAGCCCGCCGCTCGGCGGGCTTTTCATTTCATGTGTCGCCTTGCCCGCTTTGCTGCAAGCGCCACATCTGCGTGTAGCGGCCATTGCGCTGCAGCAGTTCAGCATGCGCGCCGCGCTCGGCGACGCGGCCGGCGTCGAGCACCACGATCTCGTGCGCATCAACCACCGTGCTCAGGCGGTGCGCGATCACCAACGCCGTCTTGCCCTGCGCGGCGCTGCGCAGCTCGGCCTGGATGGCGCGCTCATTGGCCGAATCGAGCGCCGAGGTGGCTTCGTCGAAGATCAACAGCGGCGGGTTCTTCAGCAGCGTGCGGGCGATGGCCACGCGCTGCTTCTCACCACCCGACAGCTTCAGCCCCCGCTCGCCCACCATGGTGTCGTAGCCCTTGGGCGTGCTGGCAATGAAGTCGTGGATGTGTGCGGCCTTCGCTGCCGCTTCCACCGCGGCGCGCCCGGCGCCGGCCTGGCCATAGGCGATGTTGTATTCCACCGTGTCGTTGAACAACACGGTGTCTTGCGGCACGATGCCGATGGCCGCGCGCAGGCTGGCCTGGGTGACGTGGCGGATGTCCTGGCCGTCGATGGTGATGCGCCCGCCGCTCACGTCATAGAAGCGGTACAGCAACCGCGCCAGCGTGGACTTGCCGGCGCCCGAGGCGCCCACCACGGCCACCGTCTTGCCCGCCGGGATCTCGAAGCTCAGGTCTTGCAGGATCACGCGCTGGGGGTCGTAGGCAAAGCTCACGCCTTCGAAGCGCACCACGCCGTGGCTCACCTCTAACGGTAACGCGCCCGGCGCATCGGCAATTTCGCGGTCGCGCTCGAGCAGGGTGAACATCTTGTCCAGGTCGGTCAGGCTCTGCTTGATCTCGCGGTAGATCACGCCCAGGAAATTGAGCGGGATGTACAGCTGGATCATGAAGGCGTTGATCATCACCAGGTCGCCCAGCGTCATGCTGCCGGCCACCACGCCTTCGGTGGCGCGCCACAACATGGCCACCAGGGCGGTGGCGATGATCGCCTGCTGGCCGCTGTTCAACATCGACAGCGTGGTCTGGCTTTTCAGCGCGGCGCGGCGCAGTTTTTCCAGGCTTTCGTCGTAGCGCCGGGCCTCGAAGTCTTCGTTGTTGAAGTACTTTACCGTCTCGTAGTTCAGCAGCGAATCGATGGCGCGCGAATGCGCGGTGGAGTCCAGCTCGTTCATCTGGCGCCGGAACTTGGTGCGCCATTCGGTCACGGCCACGGTGAAGCTGATGTACAGCACCAAAGCGCCCAGCGTGATCAAGGCAAAACCGGCGTCGAACTTCCAGGCCAGCAGCCCGAGCACCATGGCCACTTCCAGCAGCGTGGGCACGATGCTGTACAGCGAATACGAAATCAGCGAATGCACCGCGCGCGTGCCGCGCTCGATGTCGCGCGTCATGCCGCCGGTCTGGCGCTCCAGGTGGAAGCGCAAGCTCAAGCCGTGCAGGTGGCGAAACACTTGCAGGCTGATGCTGCGCGCCGTGCCCTCGGTGGCCTTGGCGAAGATCAGCTCGCGCAGCTCAGTGAACAGCGACGTGGTGAAACGCAGGCCCGCATAGGCCAGCAGCAGGCCCACCGGCACCACCAGCAGCGCACGCGCGTCACCCGGTTTGAGCGCCAGGGCATCCACCAGGTGTTTGAGCAGCAGCGGCACGCTCACGTTGGCCGCCTTGGCGCCGACCATGAAGGCCAGCGCAAAACCCACGCGCCAGCGGTAGCGCCACAGATAGGGCAGCAGCTTGCGCAGCGTGGCCCAGTCGGAGCGCGCCGGCTTAGGGCTAAGGGCGTCGGCCGGCAGGGCCGGTGAACGCTGGGCATGGGCGTGAGGGGGCATGGAAGAATGGGTGAAACCAATGTGAGACAGCAATGACCGAAGCCACACGTTCCCCGCCCAAGAGCGTGATGACCGCGCCCCTGAGTTTGCCCGATGGCTCGGAACTGGTGCTGCGCGTGATACCGCTGCCGGCGGATGTGAACGGCAATGGCGACATCTTTGGCGGCTGGTTGATGGCCCAGGTGGACCTGGCCGGCGCCGTGCTGCCTGTGCGCATTGCCAAGGGACGCATTGCCACCGTGGCGGTGAACCAGTTCATTTTCAAGCAACCGGTGTCGGTGGGCGACTTGGTGAGCTTTTATGCCCGCGTGGTGCGCATCGGGCGCACATCAATCACCGTGCATGTGGAAGTGTTTGCCGAACGCAACCCGGCCGCGCTGCAACTGGTGAAGGTGACCGAGGCCAACGTCACCTATGTGGCCATCGACGCCCAAGGCAAGCCGCGGCCTGTTCCGCTTGATTGAAGCGTTAAGTCAAGCGTGAAACTGGCCGAACAGGCGCGCCGTGTCGATGACCGGTACCGCTTGCCCTTCATGCGCGAAGCACGACATGGCAATGGCCGGCCAGCGCGGGCTGTCGGCAGGCAACGCACAGTAGGCGTCGTCACTGGCCAGGGTTTCGCGCGGCGCGGCATGCAAGCCGAGCACACCGCGCTGCAGCGGTGTGCGGGGCGCCATTTGGTAGGCCACGATGAGGTGGTAGCGCGGTGGGGTGGCCTGTGCGCCCGCATTCGGGCCATAAATGAATTGCAGCAAATCCACCACCGGCAGCCATTGGCCTTGCCAACGGGCCAGGCCGGTGCAATGGGGGGCTGCGCCCGGCACGGGCAGCACGGCCAGTTGCTCCACCAGCTCCAGCA
>JAYUQE010000091.1:0-5312 GCA_043756905.1 Burkholderiales bacterium
CTCGCGCATTCTATCGCCCAGGGCCGCGTACACCTGCTGGTGGCGGGCCACGCGCGAGCGGCCTTCGAAGGCCGGCGAGACGATGGTGGCGAAGAAGTGACGGCCATCGCCATCGACCTGCACATGCTCGCAGGCCAGGCCGGTGGCGATGAATTCGCGTACTTGCGCGGGAGTGGGTTCGCTCATGATGGCGCGAATTATCGCTGTCACGGGCCAACGTATTCAGTGGCGCAGCTTGTAGCCCGTTTTCAGCAGATACAAGGCCAAGGCGGCGATCAACAAGAAGCTCGTGCCCACGACGCCCAGGCTCAACCAGGGGCTGACATCGCTGACGCCAAAGAAACCGCGGCGAAAACCGTCGATCATGTAGAAGAAGGGGTTCAAGTGGCTCACCGCGCGCCAGAAGTCGGGCAGCGAGTGCACCGAATAGAACACGCCCGACAGAAACGTCATGGGCATGATGATGAAGTTCTGGAACGCCGCGGTCTGGTCAAACTTGTCAGCCCACAGGCCGGCCACCAGGCCCAGCGTGCCGAGCATGGCCGCACCGAGCAGCACAAAGACGAGGGCCCACAGCGGCTGCACCAGGCCGGGGGGTGAAAACCACGCGGTGGCTGCAAACACGCCCGCGCCCACCGCCAGCCCGCGCGTGATGGCGGCGCCCACATAGGCCAGGAACCAGGCCCAGTGCGACAACGGCGTGACCAGCAGAAACACCAGGTTGCCACTGACCTTGCTTTGAATCAGCGAGCTTGAGGTGTTGGCGAAGGCGTTTTGCAGCACGCTCATCATCACCAGGCCGGGGATCAGAAAGCGCGTGTAGCCCACGCCCTCGAACACCTGCACGCGGTCGCTCAGCACATGGCCGAAGATCAGCAGGTACAGCACCGCGGTGAGCACCGGCGCGGCCACGGTCTGCACCCCCACCTTCCAGAAGCGCAGCACCTCTTTGTAGAACAAGGTGCGAAACCCGCTCAGGTTGTTCACGCCGCTCACGCCGCCACCCCGGCATGCGCCTGCATGATTTCGAGGAACACGTCTTCCAGGTCGGCGCGGCCGATTTCCAGGTCTTCGATCCGGGTGCCTTCGGTGCGCAGTTGGGTCAGCAAGGTCTCCACCTCGCCAGCGTCGTGCGCGGCGAGCTGCACGATGCGGCCGGTGACGCGCGCACGCGCCGCCAATTCGGGCTTGAGCAGATCGTCGGTCTTGAAGCGCAGCATGGTGCTGGCCGTGCCGGCGAGCAAATTCGCGGTGCGATCCAGGGCCACCACCCGGCCCTGCTTGAGCATGGCGATGCGCGAACACAGCGCCTCGGCTTCTTCAAGGTAATGCGTGGTCAACAGCACGGTGTGGCCGGCGCGGTTCAGGCGCGAAACAAAGGCCCACAGCGTTTGGCGCAACTCCACATCCACCCCGGCGGTGGGCTCGTCGAGCACGATCACCGGCGGGCGATGCACCAAGGCCTGCGCCACCAGCACGCGGCGCTTCATGCCGCCGGAAAGTTGCCGCATGTTGGCGCCAGCCTTGTCGGCCAGGCCCAGGTTGTCGAGCAACTCGCTGATCCAGGCCTCGTTGTCGTGCAAGCCGAAGTAGCCGCTTTGAATGCGCAGGCATTCACGCACGGTGAAGAAGGGGTCGAAGACCAGTTCCTGCGGCACCAGGCCCAAGGCGCGGCGCGCGGCGGCGTAGTCGCTCACCACGTCATGCCCCATTACCGTGGTGCGCCCCGAACTTGCTCGCGCCAGGCCGGCCAGGATGCTGATCAGCGTGGTCTTGCCCGCACCGTTGGGGCCCAGCAGGCCGAAGAACTCGCCTTGCTCGATGCTGAAGCTGACATCGTTCAGGGCTTTCAGCTCGCCCCGTACCGTGGCATACGACTTGGAAACATGTTGGAAGGCGACGGCGGGCATGTGCTGCACATTGTAGGAAGCCGTGGCGGTAGCCCTGGCCGTGCGGGTCGCGGGCATGCACCGAGTGGGCCGCGCCCAGGCAGGTGATAGATTGACTCGACCATGCCCACCAAGACACCGCGCCGCACCGCCGAACGCATTCTGGAAACCACGCTCGCCCTGTTCAACCGCTTTGGCGAGCCCAATGTCAGCACCACGTTGATCTCGGCCGAGTTGGGCATCAGCCCGGGCAACCTGTACTACCACTACCCGGCGCGCGACGAGCTCACCACCCACTTGTTCAACCGCTACGAGGCCGCCCTGGGTGAGCTGCTGCCGGCGGCCGAAGACGTGCGCCACATCGAAGACGCCTGGCTGTTCTTTCACATGCTGTTCGAGCTGATCTGGCAGTACCGCTTCCTGTACCGCGACCTGAACGACCTGCTCAGCAAGAACCGCCGCCTCGAACTGCACTTCCAGACCGTGCTGCAGCACAAGGTGCGCGCGGTGCGCTCGCTGCTGGCCGGCCTGGGCCGCAGCGCCCCGCTGCCGATGGACCGGCCCCAGGCCCAGGCCGCGGCCAACGCGATGGTCGTGGTCTTGACCTATTGGTTGAGTTTCGAATACGCGCAAGACCCACGCCATGCGCTGGAGCCCGAAAACGCGCAGGCCGCGCTGGCGCGTGGCGCCTACCATGTGCTCAGCCTGCTGGCGCCCTACCTCGACAGCCCGGCCCGCGCGCACCTGCAAACGCTGGTGGCCCCGTACCAGCCGCAATGATCCCTGCCCCGCCCTCAAGGAGATGAACCATGGCCAAGTGGACCGCCTTCCCGTATGACGCCGCCGACTACACCTATGACGCCGCCACGCTGAAGAAGAAGTGGGCCCGGCTGCACGCCGGTGACGCCGAACCGCTGCCCAAGGACGACAAGCTGTTGGCCGCCTGGGGCTTGTTCCATGCCGGCGAATTCAACCAGGCCGCACAGGCCGGCCTGAAGCTCGGCGGCGCCGGCCTGAACCTGGCCAACAAGGCGCAATGCATCTACGCCAACTACCTGGAAAAGAGCGAAAAAACCAAGCTCGCGCTGTTCCAGGAAGTGGCCGAACGCGCCGCCGCCCAAGCCGCGGCCGAGCCGGCCAACCCGGGTGCCTGGTACTGGCAGGCCTATGCACTGGGCCGTTATAGCCAGAGCATCAGCGTGGCCAAGGCGTTGGCGCAGGGCCTGGGCAGCAAGGTGAAGCACGCGCTTGAAACCGCCATCAAGCTTGAACCCAGGCATGCCGATGCGCACATTGCGCTGGGCACCTTCCACGCCGAGGTGATCGACAAGGTGGGCAAGCTGCTGGGCCGCACGCAAGGTGCCGACACCGCCACGGGCCTGAAGCTGTTCAAGGACGCCCTCAAGCTCAACCCGGCGTCAGCCATCGCGCGGGTGGAATACGCCAACGGCCTGGTCATGCTCGAAGGCGACAAGCGCATGGCCGAAGCCGAAAAGCTCTATGCCGAGGCCGCCGCCTGCCCGCCGCTGGATGCGATGGAAAGGCTGGATGTGGAGATGGCGAAAGCGGAACTGGAAGACTGAGCAGAAGGCCCAGGACGAAAGGCCCCGCTGCGCCACTCAGGCGGGCTCGAGTTCCGCCTCCGGCCGCCACACGCTCACCCGGTTGCGGCCGGCTTCCTTTGATTTGTACAGCGCCTGGTCGGCCTGTTCGATGAGCGATTCCAGCGAACTGGCGCCCATCATCACCGAGGCCACGCCAAAGCTGGCGGCAATGCGCATCACGTCAGTGCCGCGGATGGCGTCCCTGGCCTGGTCGTGGATCGTCATGCGCAAGGCATCAGCCACCTGCTGGGCCACATCGGGCGTGGCCCCGGGCAGCACCATGCAGAACTCTTCACCGCCGTAGCGGCACAGCATGTCCCCTGGGCGCAGGCCATCGCCCAGCATCTTGGCCACGATCTGGATCACCTGGTCGCCCACGGCGTGGCCATACACATCGTTGAACTTCTTGAAGTAATCGATGTCGCTCATCACGCAGCACAAGTCGCGGTGCTCTTCCTTGGCGCGGGCAAACATTTCCTGTGCGGCTTGATGGAAGGCGCGCCGGTTGTAGCAACCGGTCAGCGGGTCGCGCTCGGCCAGGCGGCGCAGCTCCACGTTTTGCTCTTCGATGCGGCCGCGTGACTTTTGCAGCTCGGCCATGGTGGCGCGCAGTTCTTCGTTGGCGCGGTGCACAGCGGTCACGTCGTCAAAGGTGATCATGCAACCGCGCACCCGGCCGCGCGGGTCGGCCACCGGCGCGCTGCTCACCAGCAAGCGCACGGGGGCGCGGTCGGGTTGCAGCAAGTCAAGCTCAAACCCGGCCACCGCACCATCGCCGCTGAGCGTGCGCGTCCAGGGCATGGCGCCCTCACTGGGCACGCCTGCCGTGAGCCAGGCCTGGGCGTCAATCCGGTGCCCATTCAAGTCCGCCGCAGCCAGCGGGTGCAGGTTGCGAAAAGCCTGGTTGGCCAGCACGATGCGGGCCTGCGCATCCACGATCACGAGGCCTTCGGTCAAGGCATCAAAGGCCTTGCGCACCCGTTCAGGCACGGTGGCGGAAGGGTTGAGGTAGTGCATGGCCCGGCGCATGTAGGCATAGCTCAGCGCAAAGCCGCCAACGCTGAGCAACAACAGCGCGCGCATCATCGGGCTGGCCAGCCAATCCAGCAGGCTTTCCGGCGCCGCGGGAACAAAGCGCAACTGCACTTCGCCCCAGCTGCGCGCGCCTGACAGGATGGGCACGCGAAGATCGTCGAGTGTGCTGGCGGCAGCCGCCGTGGGCGTTGCGGCCGATGGGCCCCCCGCCCGCGCATCGTCGCCCTTTTGCAAATAGGTGGAGCCGTCAACGCGGCGCACCACGATGGAACGCAGGTCGGTGTCGCGCGCCAGCATCTGCGCAATCGTGCGCGACAGGGTGGCGGTGTCGCCCGCTTCCAGCAACGAGGTGATTTGCACCGCCAGGTTTTCGGCCACGCGCTGGCGCAGCTTGCGCTGCTGTTCGCCGTGGCCGGGCACCACGCCAAACAGCATGTCCAGCAACAACACCAGGCTGACCAGCAAGGCCACCACGCCCAGGCTGATGCGGGCAATGGGGCCCATGCGCCAAAAGCGCAGCGTCGTCAATGGGGTACCTTCGTGCTGCGCACTGCGGAATTCGCCCTTCGGGCGGCCGGGCAGGCTCATGGCCGCTCTCCTTCCAAGGGGTTGAGCACGGCGTCTACCGCGCGTTCATCGCGCACCGCTTCATCGTCTTGCCCGCCGGCCCATTGCTCGTCTTCTTCATCGTCGGGCAGCACGGCCAGCAAGTCGACATGGCGCCAAGCCGGCAAGCTCATCACCAGGCTGGCCAACAAGCCGCCGGCGCGCAAGGCCCACCACA
>JAYUQE010000092.1:0-2071 GCA_043756905.1 Burkholderiales bacterium
GCCTTTTTACGGCAACAGCCCAGCGCCGGAGTTGGCCGCGCAAGTCAAGGCGCCGCTGCTGGTGCACCTGGCGGGTGTGGACGAGCGCATCAACGCCGCCTGGCTGGCCTATGAAGCAGCGCTGAAGGCAGCAGGCGCGCGCTTCGAGATGCACCAGTACGCCGGCACCCAGCACGGCTTCAACAACGACACCACCCCGCGCTTCAACGAAGCCGCCGCGGCCCAGGCCTGGGCCCGCACAGTGGCGTTCTTTAACCGCACGCTGCGCGGTTGAAGCCGCGGCGCACGCGCCGTTCACTCCCCCGCATCTCGCACGACCGGTCATGGGCCGGCCGCTCGCCGGGGCGTGCGCGTGCGTACGGCGACGCCGCTGGCGCGATGGGGACTTGACAGCGCGCCTCAGGCTCCCTTGGCGCAGGCGTACAGGCGCGCAAAGCGCTGGTGTCGCCGCGCCAGCAACTCGGCCAGCCCGGCGGCGGGCTCGAAGACCTGGCTCAGCGGCGGCTGTGGCACCGCATCGGCCAGGCTGCCGCCCACGCTGAGCCAGGCTAGCCGCGCCGCCCCCAGGGCCGCGCCGGCCTCGCCGCCGGCATGCGTCGTCAGGCCCACGCCCAGCGCCGAGGCCAGCCATTGCGCCCAACGCGCGCTGCGCGCACCGCCGCCCACCAGCGCCAGCGTTTGCACACCGGCACGCGCATCGCCCAGAGCGTGCCAGCCGTCCGCCAGCCCGAAGCACACACCTTCCATCACCGCATGTGCCACGTCGGCCGGGCCGTGCGCGGATGTCAAACCATGCAGCAAGCCGGTGGCATGGGGGTCGTTGTGCGGCGTGCGTTCACCATTCAGGTAAGGCAGGAAGATGGGTGCGGCGGCGCACTGCGCCAGGGTCAAGTCTTGCGCGCTGGCCAGCATCTCGCCCACGCCGGCACTGCCCAGGAGCCGCGCCGCCCATTGCAGCGCACTGGCCGCCGACAGCATCACCGACATCTGGTGCCAGCGCTGCGGCAAGGCGTGGCAGAACGCATGCACCGCGCGCGCCGGGTTGGGGCTGAAGCGCGCGCCACACAGGAACACCACGCCCGAGGTGCCCAGCGACACGAAGCCCTGGCCCGGCGCCACCGCGCCCATGCCCACCGCGCTGGCCGCGTTGTCGCCGCCGCCGCCGGCCACGGGCACCTTGGCCGGCAAGCCCCAGCGTTGTGCCCACTCGGACTTTAACGTTCCAGAACACTCGCTGCCTTCCACCAGGCGCGGCATGTGGCTTTCGTCAAGTTCACAGGCCGCCAGCATGGCCGCGCTCCAGCGCCGCGCCGCCACGTCGAGCCACAAGGTGCCCGAGGCATCAGACATGTCGCTCACCGCTTCACCGGTGAGTTGCAGGCGCAGCCAATCCTTGGGCAGCAGCACTCGGCGGACCTGATCGAACAGTCGCGGTTCATGCTCGCGCAGCCACAGCAGCTTGGGCGCGGTGAAACCGGGCATGGCCAGGTTGCCGGTGATCTCTTGCGTTAACGGCTGCGCAGCTTCGAGTGCCGCGCATTGCGCGCCACTGCGGCCGTCGTTCCACAAGATGGCCGGGCGCAGCACGGCGCCGGCCGCATCCAACACCACCGCGCCATGCATTTGCCCGGCCAGCCCGATGGCCTGCACCGCGGCCATGGCCTGCGGCTGCTGCGCCTTCAATTGCAGCATGGCCACATCGAGCGCGGCCCACCAGGCCTGGGGCTGCTGCTGGCTCCACAGGGGCTGGGGTTGTTGCAGGGTCAACGCCGCGCCGGCCTGGGCCTTGATGCGATGCTGCTCATCCAGCAGCAAGGCCTTCAACTCCGACGTACCGAGATCAATGCCCAGGAACATGGCGCTTCAGAACCGCGCGCCGCTGAAGCGCCGCTCGGCCTGGCGGCGAAACTCAGTCGGGGTGAGGCCCTTGATCTCAAGAAAACGGCGGTTGAAGTTGGCCACGTTGTTGAACCCCACCTCGTAGCAGATGTGGGTGACCAGCCGATCCGTTTCCATCAACAACTGCCCGGCGCGATTGACGCGAACGCGGTTCATGAAGTCCGTAAACGTG
>JAYUQE010000093.1:0-5306 GCA_043756905.1 Burkholderiales bacterium
CTTCACCGCCGCGGCCGCGCAATCCACCAGCGTGTGCACCACCCGAATGCCGGGCGCGCGCGGTGTGCTGCCCAGGAACAGCAGCACGGCCGGCTTGCCCGCCGCCTGCAACGCGGCCACCACCTTGTCGGCCACTTCTGGCGCGGGCGGTTTTGACAGCACGGCGATCACTTTGGTGGCCGGGTCTTGCGCCAGCAGTGCGATGCCTTGCAGCAAGCTGGCCCCGCCCACGGCCGCGCTGCCGTCGCGCCCGCCGGTGCCAATGGCGTGGCTCACGCCGCCGCCCATGCGGTGGATCTGCGTGCTCACTTCCTGCAAGCCCGTGCCCGACGCACCCACCAGCCCGATGCTGCCGGCGCGCACGTTGTTGGCGAACCCCAGCGGCACCCCGGCAATGATGGCGGTGCCGCAGTCTGGCCCCATCACCAGCAGGCCGCGCCGGGCGGCTTCTTGCTTCAAGGCCACTTCCTGCGCCAGCGGCACGTTGTCGCTGAACATGAACACGTTCAAGCCGCGTTGCAGCGCCTTCAGGCCTTCGGCCGCGGCGTAGGCGCCGGGCACCGAAATTTGCGCAATGTTGGGCTGGGCCGCAACGGGCATGCGGGCCAGGGCCATGGCGCTGCTGCGTGGGGTGATGTCTTCATGCGCGGCGCTGCCGGCAGCGCCGGCATCACCATCGGGCTGGCCCGCCAGGTGCGCTTGCGCCGCCACGCGCGCCGCTGCGCAAGCTGCCGGTGTGCGCGCCTGCACCACCACCATCACATCGGCCGGCCCGGCGTCTTCAACGGCACTGCCCAACAGGCCGGCTTCCTGCAGGATGGCCTTGTTCGCTGCGGTGCCCATTTGCAGGCTGGCGTTCACCACACCGGGCAGGGCCAGCAGGCACTGCGCCACGCGCATCAGGGCCACTGAATCCTGGTACAGGTTGGGCTGGATGTAGGCAAGGCTGTGCAGGGGCGGAACCATCATTGCGCTCACAGGTTGACGAAGGCGCTGAACGTGCAGCGGGGCCAGTCTGCAAGGGGCGCTTTGCTACGATGGCCCGATCAAGCCTCGATCAAACTTTTATCCGGCACCGCCCCCGCATGACACTGCCCAAATTGTCGCCGCTGGCCGCACCCGCTGCGGCGTTTGACGAACTCAACCCCGCACCGCGCCTGCTGATGGGCCCCGGCCCCATCAACGCCGACCCGCGCGTGCTGCGCGCCATGTCAGCGCCGTTGCTGGGCCAGTTCGACCCGCAGTTTCGCGGCTACATGCGCGAGACCATGGCCCTGTACCGCGCCTTCTTTGAAACCGGCAACGACTGGACGATGGTGCTCGACGGCACCGCGCGCGCCGCCATTGAAATGGTGATGCTCTCGGCCATTGCCCCGGGCGACAAGGTGCTGGTGTGCAGCTTCGGGCGCTTTGGCCAGTTGCTGGACGAGATCGCCCAGCGCTGCGGCGCTAACGTTCGGGTTGAGCAGGCGCCTTGGGGCACGGTGTTCAGCCTGGAGCAGATCGAAGCCGCACTCAAGGCCTTCGCGCCCAAGCTTGTGGCCATTTGCCAGGGCGACACCTCCACCACCATGTTGCAGCCCCTGGCCGGCCTGGGCGAGCTGTGCCACCGTTACGGCGCGCTGCTGCAGGTGGATGCCACGGCCTCGTGCGGCGGCACGCCGCTGCCGGTGGACGCCTGGGCGGTTGATGCAGTCACGGCGGGTTTGCAAAAGTGCCTGGCCGGGCCATCGGGCGCGGCGCCCATCACGCTTTCAACCGCCATGGCGGAATTGATCTACAGCCGCCGCCACGTCGAGCAAGGCTTGCGCCCGAGCGACTATGTGCCGGGCAACGGCCCACGCATCGCCTCGAACTACATGGACCTGGCCATGGTGATGGACTACTGGAGCGACGCCGGCCTGAACCACCACACCGAAGCCACGACCATGCTTTACGGCGCCCGCGAATGCGCGCGCATCTTTGTGCAAGAGGGCTTGGCGGCGGCTTACGCCCGCCATGCCACGGCCTCGCGCGCGGTGGTGGCCGGCGTTCAAGGCATGAACCTGAAGTTGTATGGCGATGTGGCCCACAAGATGCCCAACGTGACCGGCGTCTACATCCCGGAAGGCCTGGACGGTGAGCACGTTCGCGGCGCGCTGCTGAAGCACTTCAACATCGAAATCGGCACCAGCTTCGGGCCGCTGCAGGGCAAGGTCTGGCGCATCGGCGCCATGGGCTACAACGCCCGCCCCGACTGCGTGCTGAACACCCTGGGCGCACTGGAAACCGTGCTCGCCGCCGAGGGCCACCGCTTCACGCGCGGCGCGGGGGTGGATGCGGCCTATGCCGCGTATGGCGGTGCCGCGCCGGCCTAGCGCCGCAGGCGGCCGCAACCTGCCCTGGCCATGAAACGCCGCCTTGCCTTGGCATCAACCACCCTGTTGTGCGCAGCGGGTGCAACCCGCGCCCAGCGCCGCTTGCCGCGCATCGGCCTGCTGCCCGAAGGCGGGCCGCAATACCGACGGTTGCTGACCCGGGCGTTGGCCGCACAGGGCTGGCACGAGGGGCGCGATTACGCGCTGCTGGAGCTGGGCGTGGTCTATGGCCAGATCGACATCGAGCCCGCCACCCAGCGCGTGCTCGCCGAAAAACCCGACCTGGTGATCATCGCCAACACCGCGTTTGCGGTGGCCGTGCGGCGCGTCACCACCACCTTGCCGGTGGTGATGTTCACCAGCGGCTACCCGGTTGAGGCCGGCCTGGCACACAGCCTGGCGCGCCCGGGCGGCAATGTCAGCGGCAACACCAACTTTGCCGGCACCGGCATCTGGGGCAAGCAGTTGCAACTGCTGCAGGAAGCCAAGCCCGATGTCCGGCGCATCGGGCTGTTATGGGACTATGTCGAGCCCGACCACCCGCCCGAAGAAGGCCAGGTGGCCTTCGCCGACCTGGCCGACGGCGCGCGGCAGCTGGGCGTGAGCGTGGCCCGTGTCGAAGTTGCCAGCGCCGGCCAGCTTGACGCCGCGCTGGCCCAGCTCAAGGCGCAGCGCCTGCACGCGCTGATGGTCACCACCGGCAGCGTGTTGTGGGGCGTGCAGTCGCGCGTGATGCGTTTCGCAGCCGAGCAGCGCTGGCCCACCATCGTCAACTGGCGCTTGTTCGACACGGTCGACCCCTACCCGTTACTGGTCTACGCGCCCACCGCGCAAGGCTTGATGCAGCAGGCCGTGGGCACGGTGCTGCGGGTGCTGAGAGACGGCGTGAACATCGGCGAAGTGCCGATTCAGCAGCCCACGCGCTTTGAGCTGGTGGTGAACCTGAAGATGGCGCGCGCGATTGGGCTGACCTTGCCCAAAGCATTGTTGCTGCGGGCGGATGAGGTGATCGAATGACATTGCAACGCCGCCGCTTGCTCATTCACAGCGCCGCCGCATGGGCCTGGGCTGCGCACAGCACTGCCTCGGCACAGACCGCCACGCGGGTCTACCGTGTGGGCGTGCTGCGGCCCACGGCCAGGCCCGCCTCAGCCACCGACCTGGCGGCCACCGGCATGGCCGAAGCCCTGCGCGCTCTGGGCTACATCGAAGGCCAAAACTTGCGGCTCGATGCGCGCTGGGCCGATGGCCAGCCCGAGCGCCTGCCCGGCCTGGCCAGCGAGTTGGTGCAGGCGAAGATGGATGTGATCGTGGCCGTGGGGGCCCAAGCGGTGCGTGCCGTGCAGGCCGTGCCCAGCACCCTGCCCGTGGTGTTATTCGGCAACTTCGACCCGGTGGCACTGGGCCTGGTGGCCAGCCTGGCGCGCCCCGCGGGCCATGTCACCGGCGTCTTGATTGCACCCAACGGCACGCTCGCCGGCAAGCGCCTGGAGCTGCTCAAGCTCGTCGTGCCCAAGAGCAAACGCATCGGCTTTCTGTTGCCGCCCGACGATTTCTCGGTGCGCGCACAAGCGCTTGAAACCCACCAGGCGGCCGCCGCGCTGGGCCTGGAATTGCTGCCCGTGACGGTGCAGGGTTGGGACTATGCGCAGGCCTTCAACACCCTGGCAGCACAGCGCCCGGGCGCTGTGCTGGTGGCCAGCAGCAGCCACTTCTTGCGCGACCGCCAGCGCATCATCGAGCTGGCCGCCAAGCACCGCCTGCCCGCCATATACGAGTGGCGCGAACATGTCGTGGATGGCGGGCTGATGACGTATGCCACCAGCCTGCGCCACCTGTACGAGCGCCTGGCCGACTATGTCGACCGCATCCTCAAGGGCGCCAAGCCCGCCGACATGCCGGTGGAGCAGCCCACCCGGTTCGAGCTGGTCATCAACCTGAAGACGGCGGCGGCGCTGGGCTTGACGCTGCCGCAGGCGCTGCTGCTGCGGGCTGATGAGGTGATTCAGTGAACCGCAGCGGCTCACTTGCAACGTTAGCCACCCACATCGCGCAGCGATGTGATGTCGGAACCAAACGCCCGCGTTGCCCAGATCGCCAGGCTGTAGCGCGGCCGGCGTCAGCGCATGCCCGGCTAACAATCGGCGAGCGCAAACCCCAGCCCGACAGCGGCCTGAGCCAAGCGCTGGTCATAGGTCGCCACGGCAACGCTGACGCCCTGGCCGCGCAGGAAATCCATGGTGGCCAGGTGCAGCGCGTCCAGCGTGCGCACCGCAGGCAAAAAAGGCAGCAGCACGCGACCGAGCACGGCCTCAGACATTTCCAGCAGATTCACGCGATCCACCAGTTGGCGGGCATCGACGGCATACGAAGCCGCGTTGGCGCGGGCATGCACACGATTGAAGACTTCGAACTCGAGCAAACGGCTGGCGACAAAGGTCTGCGACCAAAACCCGTCGGGCGGCGAGCGGTCCTCGGCGAACAGGCGCGCAAGGACGACCGAGGTATCCAGATAGATCAACGATCAGCCCGGCTGTCGTCAAGCTCGCGCAGCACCTCGGCGATGGGCGCCAAGGGCCTGCGGCGCGGCAGCCGCGCTTTGGGCGAGACCTTGGCGGGCGCCAACAAGCCTTGGCGCATCAACTCGCCCAGACGCTGCTCAGCAGGCGAGGCGTCGGCGCGCACGCGAGGTGACACCAGCTCGGCCACCACCTGGCCACGGTCGGTCACGAGCACGGTTTCGCCGGCTGCCGCCGCACGCACGTACTCGCTCAGGCGGTTCTTCAGGGTCTTGATGCCGACGCTTTGCATGGGGCGCAATGTAGCTACTGGTGGCTACCATGTCAACGCAGCGGCCGCGCACCCTGCCGGCGCGCTCGAAGGAAGGCTTTGGGCTGTACCCCTGGGGCCCGTGCTTCACCGATGTGAAGGCGCTGTGAAGGCGCCAGG
>JAYUQE010000094.1:0-5293 GCA_043756905.1 Burkholderiales bacterium
CACGCGTCACGGTCAGACGGTAGGTATCTTCATCCCGACGCCCGGGTCTTCACAGGCCGACTTGCTGGCGCTTCAGCAGGCCAGCGCCAGATTGAAGGCGGTGATGCCTCTCGGTGAAGACGAGGTCGATGCGCTGGTGATGGACTTCAAGGCCGAGCGCAAAGCGGCCCCACGGCGCAAGCGGCGATGAACCCGTGACGGCTCGCGCCATCTCGCCGCTCACGCTGCGCAAGCGACGTTCCTCGCACCCGACATCGCCTTCGACGAAGCGCGAGAGCACCTGCCCACGGTGCTTGCCAAGCGCGGCAAGTCGGCCGAGGCGATTCAGGCGGGCGCTCGAGAAGTTGGAGACCCTGGCTCACGTGATCGTGCCTGTACCTGCCGAGTTTTCAAAGACTGTGCGCTGGCGCGCATCGGACCGCGCGATCCCGATGACTGGCCGGTGTTGGCATGTGCCCTCGCGGCCGACTGTTCGATCTGGACCGAGGACACGGACTTCTTCGGCGCCGGCGTCGCTACGTGGACCACGGCCAGCGTCGAGCTATTCTTCACCGAGTCAGATCAAGGTCAGCAGGACGCGTGATCGTTCGACACGAGCATTGCAGCGTTGCGCGCCGTCGAAGGCACGAACGTCGAAAACCGTGGGGGACTTTTGGGGGAGTCAGCTCGCCAGAACAGTCCAGAACAGCGCAGAATCGGGTGGAACGGACGGCAACAACCCCTGTTTAATCAACAACTTAGCGGCGCGTCAGGAACTACGAACCAAGGGGTCGTGGGTTCGATTCCTGCCAGCCGCACCAGAAAAACCAGAAACGGATCAACGGCTTGGAGGCTTCATGCTTCCAGGCCGTATTTCTTTGCTCGCCGTGCCCGCTGCCGGCCAGCGTTGTTAATCGTCTCGATCCGGCGGATGCGCATCGTGGCCGGCTGATCGGTGTTCTTGATCCGCTCGCGATGGGCTCTGACGTGTATCGTCCGCTGCGCGACTTTCCCAGTGCTGGCCGCGTACGGTTTCGCGCACCGACTATGTCACGCTGTTGCGCACGACCACCCGCGCGCGCCGCGGGCCCTTCATTTGCGCGCGCGGCACCTCGAACACCGAGATGCTGCCCAGGCACGCCTACTCGTGCAAGAAGCGCAACAGATCCATGGTCAGGCGTTCCTTGTGCGTGGCAAACAGGCCATGGGGTGCGCCGTCGTATTGCAGCAGCGTCGCGCCGGTGATGCCGCGCGCGGCGGCGCGTGCCGCGGCATCGATTGGCACGGTTTTGTCTTCGGTGCCGTGGATGATCAGCGTGGGCACTTTGAACGCCGCCAGGTCGGCTCGGAAGTCGGTGCTGGCGAACGCCTTAGCGCAGGCCAGCGTGGCATTCAGCCCGGCCTGCATCGACACGGCGCAGGCCCAGCGCAGCAACTCGTCGCTCACCGGGTGCTGCAACACGCCCACGCCGAAGAAGTCTTTGAAGAAACCGGCGAAGAACTTGGCGCGGTCTTCGGTCAAGGCCCGCGCCATGTCGTTGAACGTGGCTTGTGGCGTGCCATGCGGGTTGTCGGCGGTGTGCAGCATGTACGGCACAACAGACGCCACGAGCGCGGCCTTGACCACCGACTTGCCGCCGTGGCGCGACAGGTAGCGCGCCACTTCGCCGCCGCCCATCGAAAAGCCCACCAGCGTGGCGTCGTGCGCGCCGGTTTGTTCGATCACCGCGGCCAGGTCGTCGCTCAGGGTGTCGTAGTCGTAGCCGGCCCACGGCTGCGTGGATCGGCCGAAGCCGCGCCGGTCGTAGGCAATGGCGCGAAAGCCGGCGTCGGCAATGGCCATGGCTTGATCATCCCAACTGTCGGCTGACAAGGGCCAGCCGTGCAGCAAGATGACGGCCGGGCCGCTGCCCCAATCCTTGACGTAGAGCTGGGTCTTGTCTGACGTGTTGACAAAGTTCATCGCTAACTCCAGGTTGCAGGGGCGCGCCTGGCAGCGCGCCCCTTGGCTTCAGGTCAACGGCGCCGGCTCGCCGGTGTCGTCCGCCGGCACCGAGAAGGTGTCGCGGATGATCAAAGGCTGCGAGGTCTCGTTGTTCACCTCCAACGTCAGGATGTGGTTGACCCGCGCTGTGTCGCTGGCACCGGCGCTGTCCGGCACCTCGGTGGCCACGGACGTGGGCATGGCGTCATGATCATCATCGCTATCGTGCCAACAACCGGCCAGTGTCACGGCCGCCACCAGGGCGACGCTGGCCCATGCTTTTCTGTTGCGTGTCATGTCAGCATCACGGGAAGACCGCGCCAGTGGCAGCGGTTGGGTTCAGGTTGCCGGGCAGTGGCGTGGTCAGGTACGGGAAAGTCACGCCATCGATCTGAGAACGATGAGTTGGCCGCCACCTTGCGCACGCCGTCGGTCATGCCAAGCCAACCGGCCGGCGCATCCGCAGGCTTGCAGCCAGGTGCGTTCAGGTTCGGGTGCTGACCGTATTTTCGAGTCGTGGTTGGGTCAGTGCGATAGCGCACCCTGGGCCGCACCTTGCGCCCGATTAACCGCCCAAGTGACTTGAATCAGGCGCTGTCCTACGCCGCGGGTGGGTGGCGTCCGACAGCGCACTCGACGGCCCGCTCTGGCGAACGCTCTGGCGAGTGCTCAGGCGCGGAACTGCCTGGCCGCGAAGGCCCAGGCCATGCGTGAGGCGTCGGGGCCCTGGCTGTCGCTGAAGGGTTGGCTGGCCGCCCCGCCGCTCCAGGCGTGGGCCAGGCGCTGCACCGACACCAGGGTGGCCACGGTGCTGCCGCGGCGCTTGAAGTCCGTCACCGTCATGGCATGGCGTTTGCCGCGCTGCACGGTGCGCGCCGGGGCGGGCTGCGCCAGCGCGGCATCGGCCCAGGCCTGCGCGGCGGCCAGCCCGTTGTGCGGCGCGACCACGGCATCGGCCTCACCGTGAATGACCAACAGTGCCGGCCAATCGGCGGCCATGGTCTCGGGCGTGGCCACCAGCGGCAAGGTGGCGCGGCGGCCGTGCATGGCGCGCAGGGCTGACAAGGTGGAATGCGCCGCGCCCGGCGCAATGCCCGAATGCATCACCAGCGCCTTGAAGCGCGCCGGGTGCCGCGTGACCAGCAGCGCGGCCATGCTGGCACCGGCCGACAACCCGGCAATGGCCACGCGCGAACGATCCACCGGGTGCAGCAAGCAGACCTGGTCGATGGCGGCCATGATCAGCGCCGCTTCGCCATGGGCACGGCCCGTGCGGGTGTCAAACCAGTTCCAGCAGGCCTGGCCGTTGGCCAGGCGATCCTGTTCCGGGTACAGCACCAAAAAGCGCTCGCGTGTGGCCACGTTGTTCATGCGCGTGCTGGCTGCAAACGCATTCGCATCCTGGCCGCAGCCGTGCAGCATCACCATCAAAGGCAGGCGTTCACCGGGCGCCATGCCGGCCGGGCGGAGCAGCCTGAAGCGCCGCGTGCCCGTGGCGCCCAACGCCACACCAACCAGCCAGGTGGCACCGGCCGCGGGCGTCACGCGCCGTGCCGGCGTGGCCCGCTTGGCCTGGCGCAATGCCTGCGTTGCGGAGCGCGTGGCCAGGCGCGTGAACAGCGTGGCCGTGCGCTGGAACGACTTGGCCCAACTCGGTGTGCGCAGACGTTTTTTCATGCGGCCGATTCTGTGGTCTCGTGTCGTGCAGGCAGGTTCGGCGGCCGCAATCGATGCCTTTATGATGCCGCGCATGCACGCCAAACCAAGCTTGTTCCCGATCATTTGCGGCCACAGCATGAGCCTGCGCGAGCACCCGCGCGCGCAGGCTTGATGGATTGAGCCCTTGCGTGACGACCCCGCCCGGCTGGCGCAGTTGCGCAGCCTGTTGATCCTGGACTCCAGCCCGCAGCGCGCGTACGACGACATCACGCGGCTGTTGGCCACTGCGCTGGCCGTGCCGATCAGCATGGTCAACCTGCTTGATGCGCAGCGCGACTGGTTCAAGTCCTGTGTCGGCCTGCCGCAAACGCAATCGCCCGCGGCCACGTCATTTTGCGAAGCCTTCTTCAACACCGGCGACGACGTGATCGTGGCCGAAGACACGCTGCACGACGCGCGTTTTCGGCAGCATCCGCTGGTGGCGGGTGCGCCGTTCATCCGCTTTTATGCCGCCGCCCGGTTGAGCCTGAATGGCCACACCGTGGGCACGCTGTGCGCGTACGACCTGCAACCCCACCGCGTGACAGCCGAGCAGCTCGACCAACTGCGCACGATGGCCGGCGCGGTGGTTGAACTGCTCAGCCGGCGCGCGGCCGGCGGTGTGGCGCTGGCAGACGACGCCTGAGGGCCTCGCTTCGCGCCAGGTCGCTGACCACGAGGCGCCCACAGCCGGTAATTTGCTCTGCCGCCAACGCGGCAAGCTCCTACACATGCAAGCGGCGGTGTTGGCTGTTCAGCTCAGGGTGGCAGGCAGATGATCTGGGCCAGCCACTGACCCGGAACACAATGAACCACCCTGCTGCTGTGCCTGTGCAACACATGATGCTCGCGCTGATGGGCACGCTGCCGCCGCACCGCAGGCGCCTGGCCCCCAGCATGCTGTGGGGCGCGCCGCGCCGGCCGCCACCATCCGAGGTCGGCGACCCTGACGAGTTCGAGCCCGGTTCATTGCCCGTGGAACCCGACGAAGGCCCCGTGCCCGCAGACATCCCGCAAGACCCGGAATACGACCGCGTGGTGGAACCGGACGATTGAGCGGCCGGCTGGCACGACGCTGCGTTATTCGCCACGTCAATCGTCTCGTCTATCGTCACGTCATTTGGGGCGCGGCCAATCGAGTTGTTTGTCGGGCTGGCTGAGTTGGCCGACGCGTAGCAGCTTCACCGCCTGCACCACCGCGCGGGCGGCGTTGCGCGTTTCTTCCTGCACCGCCTGGTCGCGGTCGAGCGCGTCGTGGCTGTTGAAGTAGGGCTCGTAGTAGCCGATGTAGCGGTCGAGTTTGGCCGCCGCGCCGGCACTGACCAAGCCCATCCATTCGAGCCAGTCGGTCAGGTTGCGGCGGTGGGCTTCGACGCCGGCCACGTCGCCGTGCACCACCACGCCATACGCTCGGCCGGCTACATGCTTGGGGTAGCTCCAACCCTGTTGTTCGATGCGCTTGGCTTGCGCCACGTGTTTGCCGTGCGTGGTGGTCGGGTCGGGGTTACCGCCATCGGCGCAGACCATGCGGTCGATCATCAGCTTGAGCGGGCTGGGCGACTGGTACCAGTACGTGGGCGCCAGGATGATCACGCCATGCGCGGCCACCCAGCGCTCGTAGATCTCGGCCAT
>JAYUQE010000095.1:0-5290 GCA_043756905.1 Burkholderiales bacterium
CAGCGTGCTCTTGCCGGCGCCCGATGGCCCCACCACCGCCAGCGTGTCGCCGCGGTCGACGCGCAGGCTCACGCCGCGCAGCACGGTGACGTCTAGCGCGGTGTCGCCGTGGCCTTCGATGAATCGCTTGTGCAGCTCGGTGGCGACGAGGACGGCCGAGGCCGATCCGGCTTCGCCGGTCGGCCGAGTGGCCCCCCCGGGGGGTGGCGAAGGCGAAGCCGAAGCCCGGGGGCTCGGGTCATTCGTCTCATTCATAACGCAGCGCCTCGGCCGGGTTGACGCGGCTGGCGCGCCAGCTCGGGTAGATCGTGGCCACGAAGGCCAGCACCAGCGAGATGACCACCACCGGCACGATGTCGCTCGCCAGCGGCTGGCTCGGCATCCGGCTGATGACGTAGATGCTGCCGGGCAGGAAGGCGATGCCGAAAGCACGTTCAATAGCCGGCACGATGACATCGACATTGAACGCCACCAGCAGCCCGAGCGCGCAGCCCGCCAGCGTGCCGATGATGCCGGCCGCCGCGCCCTGCACCATGAAGATGGCCATGATCGAGCGTGGGCTGGCGCCCAGCGTGCGCAGGATCGCGATGTCGGCGCGTTTGTCGGTGACGGTCATGACGAGTGTGCTGACGAGGTTGAACGCGGCCACCGCGACGATCAGCGTCAGGATGATGAACATCAGCCGCTTCTCGATCTGCACGGCGTCGAACCAGTTGCTGTTGGTGCGTGTCCAGTCGCGCACCAGCACATCTGCGCCCAGGCTCATCTGAAGATCTTGCCCCACACTGCGCGCGCCATAGACATCGGCCAGCCGCAACTGCACGCCCATCGGGCCCTCGACGCGGAAGAGCCGCGCCGCGTCGTCGATGTGGATCAGCGCCAGGCCACTGTCGTATTCGTAGTGGCCGGCCTCGAACACCCCCACCAGCGTGAACTGCTTCAAACGTGGCACCACGCCGGCCGGCGTGACCTGGCCGCCGGGCGCCACGATGGTGACCTTGTCGCCGATGCGCGCGCCCACCAGGCGCGCGAGTTCAATGCCGAGCACGATGTTCCATTCGCCGCTTTTCAGTTGCGCCAGCAGCGGCGCCTGCGTGCGTGCCAGGTCGGTGACCTTGCCTTCCTCAGCAGGGTCGAGGCCGCGCACGATGGCGCCACGCAATTCGTCGCCACGGCCGACCAGCGCCTGTGCCACGACAAAAGGCGCGGCGCCGACGACACGTTGGTCGCGTTGTGCCGCAGCGGCCGTGACGCGCCAGTCGGGCAGGGCGCCGCCCGTGACTTCACGCACTTCCACATGCGCGATGACGCTGAGCATGCGGTCGCGCACTTCTTTCTGGAAGCCGTTCATCACGCTCAGCACGATGATCAGCGCCGCCACACCGAGCGCAATGCCCAGCATCGAGACACCGCTGATGAAGGAGATGAAGCCGTTGCGCCGGCCACTGCGCCCGGCACGCGTGTAGCGCCAGCCGATGTGCCACTCATAGGGCAGGTTCATGCCCGGCATGCTAGCGGCACGCTGGTGCGGCCCGCGCCGAGCAGTGCCAACCATAATCAAGCGATGCACCTGCTCATCCCCTTTGCGGCCCCGGCTTCGCCGCCGTTTGCAAAGGCCGGCGCCAGCCTGAAGCTGCCGGCACTGGAACAGGTTCTGGCGCGTTGCGAGCCGGGCCACAGCACGGGTGAAGGCGAATCGTCGCTCAGTGCGCCGCACGAAGCCGCCTATGCCCTGGCGCAGGGTTGGCAGGGCGGCGACGGCCTGTGGCCGCTGGCCGCGCAGTGGGCGCGGGGCGATGGCCTGAGCGTGGCCGAAGGCAGCGCCTGGGGCCTGCTCACCCCCGGCCACTGGCTGGCCTCGGCCGACGACGTGGTGCTGCTCGACCCCACCGCGCTGAACTTGCCTGACAGCGAAGCGCGCGAATTGCTGGCGCTGGTGCGCAGCCTGTTCGAAGACCTGGGCTGGGCGCTTCACTACGGCGCTGCCACGCGCTGGTATGTGCAGCACGCCAGCCTGGCCGCCCAGCCCACCGCCGCGCTCGACCGCGTGCGCGGGCGCAGTGTTCAGGCCTGGTTGCAACGCACTCCGCAGGCCGTGGCCTGGCGGCGGCTGCAAAGCGAGCTGCAGATGCTGCTGTACACCGCGCCGTTGAATGCGCAGCGTGAAGCCAGGGGTGAGCGGGCGGTGAACTCGTTCTGGCTCAGCGGCACCGGGGTGGCGCAGCGCGCAACGGTAGAGATCACTGTCGATGAACGCTTGCGCCAGCCGGCCTTGGCGGGCGACGTGCCCGCCTGGGCACGGGCCTGGGCTGAACTCGATGCCGAGCGCCTGCGCCCATGGTGGGCCGAGGCGCAGCGCCACCGCGATGCCCGGCTCACCCTGTGTGGCGAGCGCCGCGCCGTCACCTTCGCGCCGGCTCGCGGTGGGCTGCTGCGCGGCTTGACGCGGCGCTGGCGGCGCCCCGCGGCGGCGGCGCTGTTGAGCCAGTTGTGAGCAACCCTCGCATCGAAGCCCGCGCGTCGCCGCCGCGCCTGGCATTCGCGCTCGAACAGCAGGGCCTGCACCCGCTGCTGGCCCGGCTGCTGGCCGCGCGCGGCGTGCGCAGCAGCGATGACGTCGACGACACCCTGGCCAAGCTGTTGCCGCCGGCCAAACTACTGGGTGCACAGGCCGCAGCGCGCCTGCTGGCCGACACCCTGGCCGCGGCGCAGCACGTGTGCGTCGTGGCCGACTACGACTGCGACGGCGCCACCGCCTGCGCCGTGGCCCTGCGCGGCCTGGCGCTGCTGGGAGCGCAACCCGGCACGCTGCACTACGTGGTGCCCGACCGCGCCGTGCACGGCTACGGCCTCACCCCGGCCATCGTCGACCTGGCCGTGCAGCACCGGCCGCACTTGCTGGTGACGGTGGACAACGGCATCGCCAGCACGGCCGGCGTGGCCCACGCCAAGGCGCTGGGCCTGCAGGTGCTGGTGACCGACCACCACCTGCCAGCGCTGGTCAACGGTGTGGTCGAGTTGCCCGCGGCCGATGTCATCGTCAACCCCAACCAGCCGGCCTGCGAATTCGAGAGCAAGGCCCTGGCCGGCGTGGGCGTGATGTTCTACGTGCTGCTGGCCCTGCGCGCCGAACTGCGCCAGCGCGGCGCCTATGCCGTGGCCAGCGAGCCGCGGCTGGACAGCCTGCTCGACCTGGTGGCCCTGGGCACCGTGGCCGACGTCGTGAAGCTCGACGCCAACAACCGCCGCCTGGTGGCGCAGGGCCTCAAGCGCATCCGCGCCGGGCGCATGCAGCCCGGCGTGGCCGCGTTGTTTGCCGCCGCCGGGCGTGCGCCCCAGCGCGCCGCGGCGTTCGACTTCGGCTTTGCGCTGGGCCCGCGCATCAACGCCGCCGGGCGCTTGTCGGACATGACCCTGGGCATTGAATGCTTGTTAACCGATGATGTCACTCACGCCACTGAGCTGGCGCAGCAGCTCGATGCCATCAACCGCGAGCGCCGTGAAGTGGAAGGCCAGATGCGCGAGCAGGCCGCGGCCCTGGTTGAACGCCTGGTGCCGGCGCCGGGCCAGGCGGTGCCGATGGCCGTGACGCTGTACGACCCCGAGTTCCACGAGGGCGTGGTGGGCATCGTGGCCGGGCGCTTGAAAGACCAGTTGCACCGGCCCACCTTTGTCTTCGCGCGCGGGCTCGACGGTCTGCTCAAGGGCTCGGGCCGCTCGATCCCGGGCTTTCATCTGCGTGACGCGCTCGACCTGGTGGTCAAGCGCCACCCCGGCGTGCTGCTGCGCTTTGGTGGCCACGCCATGGCCGCTGGCTGCACGCTTGATGCGTCTCGGCTGGAGCAATTCGATGCCGCCTTGCAGCAGGTGGCCGCCGAGTGGCTGGACGCTGCCGCGCTGCACCGCTGCGTGCGCAGCGACGGGCCGCTGGCCGTGGAGTGGTTCAATCCGGAAACGGCGGCGCTGCTCGATGCGCAGGTCTGGGGCCAGGGCTTCGAGGCGCCGCTGTTCGATGACGAGGTGGACGTGCTGCAACAGCGCCTGGTGGGCGAGAAACATTTGAAGTTGCGCGTGCGCCATGCCGGCGCGCTGCGCGATGCGATCTGGTTCGGCCGCACCGAGCCGCTGGCCGCGCGCGTGCGCCTGGCCTTCCGCCTGGGGCTGGACGAATGGAACGGCCAGCGGCGCGTGCAGATGTTGGTGGAAGCGGCGGAGTAGCAAAACATGTTGATGCACACGATGCACAAGACGTCCCGGCCAACCCGGCCAACCCAACAATTGCGCGCGCTGCTGCTGGCGGCGGCGCTGGCTGCGGCGGTGCACGCCGCGGCCGCGGTGAAGACCGAAACCGTGGCGCACGGCCTGGTCAACCCCTGGTCTTTGGCCTTCTTGCCCGATGGCCGCATGCTCGTCACCGAACGGCCCGGGCGCTTGCGCATCGTCAGTGCCGCTGGCCAGGTCGGCCCTGCCGTGCAAGGCGTGCCTGCGGTGGCCGCCAAAGGCCAATGCGGCCTGCACGATGTGCTGCTGGACCCGCGCTTCGCTGAAAACAACACGCTGTACCTCAGCTACGCCGAGCCCGGGGCGGGCGGCAACAGCCTGGCCGTGCTGCGCGCGCGCCTGGTGGGGCAGGCCCTGGCTGATGTGAAAGTGATTTTTCGCCAACTGCCCAAGGTCGACAGCCCCGCGCATTGCGGCGGCAAGCTGGTTTTCGGCCAGGACGGCAACCTGTTCATCACCCTGGGCGACCGTTTTGCGCGCAAGGACGATGCGCAGACACTGGCCAACCACCTGGGCAAGATCGTTCGCATCGCGCCCGACGGCAGCGTGCCCGCCGACAACCCCTTCGTCAAGACTGCCGGCGCCATGCCTGAAATCTGGAGCCTGGGCCACCGCAACGTGCAGGGCGCCGCGCTGCACCCGGGCACGGGCGAGCTCTGGGCCACCGAACACGGCCCGCAGGGCGGCGATGAACTGAACCTGGCTCTGGGCGGCCGCAATTACGGCTGGCCACTGGTCACGTATGGCCGCAACTACGGTACTGGCACGCGCATCGGTGAAGTCGGGCCCAAGCCGGGTTTCGAGCCACCGCTGCGCCACTGGGTGCCGGTGTCGGTGGCGCCCAGCGGCCTGGCCTTTTTGACCAGCGAGCGCTACCCCGGCTGGAAGGGCAACCTGTTCATGGGCACGCTGCGCGCCGAAGCGCTGCTGCGCCTGGAACTCGACGGCCCGCGGGTGGTGAAGGAAGAACGGTTGCTGACCAACACGAAGGAGCGCATCCGTGATGTGC
>JAYUQE010000096.1:0-15415 GCA_043756905.1 Burkholderiales bacterium
GGCGGCTGCAACCGATCACGACCATCACCATGTCAGCTCGCTCGGCGTCTGAATCGTGAATCACGAAATCGCCAACGCGCCACTGCGTGGCGTTTGGTACGTGGATCAGGCGCATGGTGCCGCCGGGTCGAGCAGCAGGAAGTTCGTGCTGTCAGTGGGCAACGACGGGCCGCGCGTCGCTCCACTGATCGAGGTCGGTGCGGCGCCACGCGACGGCGCGCAGGCCGAGCCGAACCGGACTCGGAAACTTCTGGTCTGCGATCAGACGGTAGATCGTCGAGCGGCCGAGGCCGGTGATTCGCATGACGGTGGGCATGCGCAGAAACACCGGTGGCACGTAGTCGGCACGGGCTGGCGATGACTCAGGTGGTGTGCGCTGCACGGACAGCCTCCAGTGAGAGCTATGTCGGCAACTCTAGGCGCCATCCGTGGCACGTGGGAGGCTGGATTCGGCTCGAAATGCCGCGGTCACCTGCATTGACCGCCACGTGCGAGGACACCTATGCAGCACCGCAGCGAAGTTCGATGGGCTCCGATGGCGCGAGGCAAGTACTAAGAATGTCTGCAAGCAGCGTAAGCGCGGTCGCCGCATACGCGAATCTAGACGCCGGCGCTCGACCCCTATGCACACGTCCGAACTATGCACAGGTGATGCGACGCTGATGGCGCGGAGGCAGCATCGGCGCGGCGTGCGACTCCCTGACCAAACGCCTTCCCCGGTAGCTATGCGCTTGTAGGATGCGTCCGTTGCAGTTCCTGGGTATGACAACTTGGCGCGATTGACCTTGAATCAGCAATACCTCCGTGGGGCTCACCGGGGTTCACCGGCCTTACATGGGGATATCCCAGTGCGAGCCTGACGGTACTTGCGGCACGATGAGGACAAAATGCCCGGAGCCTGAACTGCGAACTGTGACAGGGAGGAAAGAATGGGTGGCATCTGGTGCGAGCAAGCCTTGCGTGTCGCGCGCGTTCGCCTCATCCCTCGTGGGCTGAGATCTTCGCGTGTGATGGAAGCGCCTGCATCTGAGGACGACCGATGAGCGGGGCGGGCAAGAGCAAGTTCGCCGCGGGCGAACAGGCCCTTGGGTACATCTATCAGCTCAGGTATGCGCTCTACCGCCTTTTGGGGCTGCCGGAGATCGATGGTGTCTTCATCGAGCGAGATGACGATGTTGAGTCCGTTGACGCGTCTGGAGACCAGACCCTGGCCTCGCTCAAGCACAAGGGAAAGGGTGACAAGGTCAACGACCTTTCAGTGGACTTTTGGAAGTCGGTTCGCATCTGGCTCGAACGCTACAGCGACGATGGCAAGACGACTTCGCACCTTCGCTTCTTCATGGTGACAACCGCCGAGGTTTCCGACCGCTCATTCATCGCTTCCCTCCTTCCGGATGCCAAAGTGGACGACACCTTCGTCGACCAGGCTCTAGCGGCACTTGCTTCGTCGACATCGGCTCAGATCAAGCCGGTCGATGACGCATTTCGCAAGCTTTCCGAGACCGAGCAACGCGACTTTTTGTCTCGCATCACGGTGTTCGATGAGTCGCCGCGCATCGGAGACCTGCCCAGCCTCATCGTGGAGGAGCACTTCAAAGCGGTGCGCCGGAAGTTTCGGAAGAACGTCTTCGAGCACCTTGAGGGCTGGTGGTCTGACCAGGCCATCAGGCTTATCAATGATGAGCGACCTGGGCCAATCACGGGCGCGGAGGTCTGGGACCGTCTGACGTCGATTGCCGATGGATATCGGGATGACGACTTGCCAATCAATTTCAGTGGAAAGAAGCCGCCAGGGGGCGTTGACGCAGAGGGCGACCAGCGTCCTTTCGTTCAACAGCTACGTGCAATCGGCATCTCCACCGATCGAATCCATCACGCCATCGTCGACTACTACCGCGCGTTCGAACAGCGGTCGGCGTGGGCCAGAGAAGGCGTGCTTCTGGGCGGTGAGGTCGAGGAGTACGAGGACAGACTCATTGAGGAGTGGTCACGCTATCGTGCTGTGGTGATCGAGAGTCTCCCCGCTGACGCCGCCGAAGCCGGTCTCATGAAAGCCGGTCAGGACATCTACAAGTGGGCGGAGTTCGACACGCGCAACATTCGCATCCGGGCGAGAGTGAACGAGCCGTACGTCGTTCGAGGTGGATTTCACATCCTCGCTAACTCGGCGCCTAAGCCCAGAATCTATTGGCATCCTGGGTTTCTTGAGCGCCTCGCTGGAGTCTTGGGGGCTCAATCATGAAGCCTTGGCATGAACGGCCGATTGAGATCCGCAACCTTTTCAATCCGGCTTTTTGCGGCGTTTTGCTTGCAAGAGCCATTAAGGCGTTTGAGGCGGAGGACGAGAGAGGAATGCCTTTCTCCTTGGCTCTTCTTGTGTTGCCGCTCAGCCTGCATCGAAAGTCACGCCAAACGATATGCGCGAGCAACAAGGCTTACTTTTTGAAGGTCGTCGAAGGAAATCCGGAACTGCTCATCGACTTTGCTGCACGAGCCCGTTCATATCTGCCGTACACCTTGGAATCGTTCGGCGTGCTAATGCATATGAGGTGCATTCAGGTTACCGACGAGGGACGCATCAAGCTTGTTGCGCGGCGCGTATCGCCGAAGGGACTCGGTAGCCCAGAGTGCCAAGAATGCGAGCAAGCAGCAAAACTTCTCGGGCGAGAGTTCGCTCGCCTCCGTGACCGTGTGACGATTTACACCATGCTGGGTGTCAAGCCATGAAACTTCGATCAATCCATATCTACAGCCATGATGGACGACGTCGTGACGTGACTTTCAACGTCGATGGCCTCAACGTCATCACCGGTCGCTCCTCTACTGGGAAGTCAGCCCTGTCGGACATCGTCGAGTACTGCATGGGCCGTAGCACGTTCAACGTGGCCGAAGGCATCATTCGCGACAAAGTCGCATGGTTTGCCGTCATCTACCAGTTCCCCGGTGAACAGATTCTCATTGCCAAGCCGACGCCAGGCTCCAAAGCGACCAGCTGCAGCACTGCGTTGATTCGTCGCGGTGCGTCTCTTGAGCCGCCAGTGCACGAGGATCTGCGCCCGAACGCGGATGACGATACCGTTGTCGGGCTGTTGACGCAGCTGCTGGGAATTCCACCAAACGTCACCAGCGTAGCGGCCGAGCATTCGCGAGACAGCTTTTCCGCGAGCATCAAGCACACCTACTACTACCTGTTCCAAAAGCAGGACGTCGTCGCCAACAAGAATCTGCTGTTTTACCGGCAGGGGGAGCCCTTTCAGCAGCAGGCGATCAGGGATACGCTGCCAATACTTTTGGGCGTTTCGTCCTCGCAACGCTACGAGGTGGAAGCCAAGTTGAAGGCAGCGCAGCGCGATCTGCGCATCGCCTCGAAGCAGCTTGAGTCTGCTCGCGAAGCGCTTGACTCCATCGAAGGCAGAGGCATCGGCCTGCTGTCGGAGGCCAAGGCGGTTGGTCTACTCGAGCGGACAGTGAGTGATTCCGACACCGGATCGGTTGTGGCCCTGTTGCGCGAAGCGATGAAGTGGACGCCTGAGTCGATCTCGTTGGATGACAGTGAGCGCGTTTCGCTTCTTGAGGCAGAGCGCAGTGAGTTGCGAAAGACACGCCGTGAGTTGCAGGGCCGCATAGATGCTGCCAAGCAGTTTGCGACCACCTCCGTTGGCTTCGAAACCGAGGCCCATGAGCAGCACGCTCGCCTCCAGTCGATCGGCGCGTTGCCCAAGAATGCCGTTGGCGGTGAGTGGCAGTGGCCGTTCAGTCCAAGCCAACTCGGAATGGACACGCCGATCGCGCGAGCGCTCCTTGCAGAGGTTCGGTCCTTAGATGCAGAGATGGCAGCGGTCACCGGGGAGCGTCCGCAGCTTGCTGCCTACCTGGCTGAGTTGGAGGTGGAGGCGGCAAAGCTGGCTGGTGCCATCGTTGGCAAAGAAGTCGAGCTGGGGTCGGCAATATCGGCCAATGAGGTCGCAGCTCAGATCGACAATCGAAACAGTCTGGCCTCACGTGTCATCGGTCGAATCAGCTACTACCTGGAGGAACTGAAGCCGGACGAAGCACTGGCGGCAATGGAGCAGGATGTAGCGCGTCTGCGTCGCAAGGTCGAGACACTGATGGGTCAGGTGGGTGAAGACGATTACGGCGAGCGTCTAGCGTCAATCTTGAACAACATCTCGTCGCTGACCTCGAAGTACGTTGAAAAATTCGAGGCCGAGTTCAGAGAGTTCCCGTTCAAGTTTGACCTGAAGAGTCTCACGGTCATCGTCGATAGGCCTGATCGGCCCGTTCCGATGCTACGGACGGGCGGGGGTGAGAATCACCTCGCATACCACCTGTCTGCGCTGTTGGCGATTCATCAATTCGCCGCCAAGAATCAGCGCCCGATCCCGCAGTTCCTGATGATTGACCAGCCCACCCAGGTGTACTTCCCATCGGCGGACGTCTACAAGGCGGCAGACGGCTCAGTCCAACGAACTGAAGCGGATGCCGATCTGGTCGCTGTCACTAGGCTGTTCAAGCTGCTCCTCGATTTCACACAGAAGCAGGTTCCTGGCTTCCAGATCATCGTGACCGAGCACGCGAACCTCAGGGACGATTGGTTTCAGGCCGCGCTTGTAGAGGTGCCTTGGTCGAAGCCGCCGGCGCTGGTTCCAGACGATTGGCCGGTAGCTCCTTGATCGACTGGAATGCGGACTCAGTCTACGGTGCTGCCGTTGGCGATGCTCGCCGCTACATGCGCAACTTCACTTTGCTCTGCTGCCAGTTCGATGGACACACGGAAAGCGGTCGTCCGCGGGCGGTTCAGTCCTGTAACCGTGAAGCGCCCGCCAACAATGGTGTCCGGCAGTCAGGTGTTCGTTGCATTCAAGGCATCTGCGACCAGGGTATCCGGCCGGACGTTGTGGCAACGACCGGGACCTGAACGGCTTCGATGGTGTTCCGGCATCCGAGCCTCGCTGCATTCAAGTCTGTTCGCCGGATGACCACGTACGAAGCGCACGCTCCGGGCACTATTGACGAGCGAGTTCTCAGCGGCGCTTCACGGGACGACCTGGGACGCCGAGCGCTGTTGCGATCAGGACACATGCCGAGCATCCGAGAAATCTCGGACACGAGCCGGACACGGAGCCTCACAAAGAAAAACAGGTTAGCGACTTGCGTCGCTAACCTGTTGATTTTTATGGCTCCCCGACCTGGGCTCGAACCAGGGACCTACGGATTAACAGTCCGGCGCTCTACCAACTGAGCTATCGAGGAATGAAGCCCGCGAGTATAAATTGAAATCCTCGCCGCCCAGCCGGCCTGGGTGCGCAAAGTGCCAAATTCAGAATCGAACCTGCACAGAAGCGTGCAAGCTGCGTGGTGCCATGGGGTACAGGTAGGCGTGGCCGTATTGGTAGGGTGACTCTTTCCAGGCCCGGGTGTCGGCCACGTTGTCCACGCCCAGGCGCCACACCAGATTGCTGCCTTGCCAGGCCTGGGCGTAGCGCAGCGCGATGTCGATTCGCGTCCAACCCGGCGTGGCCTGGCTGTTGTCGGGCAGCACCATGCGCCGGCCTTCGTGGGTGGCAAAGCCGATCAAGGCCAGGCCGGGCAGTGCGCTCACGCTGTAGGTGCCCTGCAGCTTCAGGTTAGCGGCCGGCACGTTGGTGGGTTGCAGGCCGTTGATCGCCGCCGTTGCACTGCCTTCGCGCCGCGCCTTCAGCCACATGGCGCTGCCGCGCAACGAGAGCGCACCGTCGCTGCGCCATTCGGCTTCGGCTTCCAGGCCGCGGTGGCGGGCTGCGCCGTCCAGCACGCGGGTGCAACTGGCGCTGGCGTCGCAGTTGCCTGCATCAGCCCACGCGGGGCGGCGGATGTCGAATGCGGCGACGCGCCAATCCAGTGCCTTGCTGCTTTGCTTCAAGCCCAGTTCAGCTTGCCGGCTCTTCAGTGCCGGCAGCGGCTGGCCGGCATTGGTGTAGATCGGCAAACCCGGCACCACCTCACTTTCCACGCCTTCACCCCAGCTTGCATAGGCGCTGCCCTGGGGCATGAAGGTATAGGCCAATGCCAGCCACGGCGTGGTGAAGGCCTGGCTGTATTGCGTGGGGGTGCCGCCATCGGTGGCCACGCTTTCGCGGTGCAGGCGGCTGTGGCGCAGGCCTGCCCAAAGGCTAACCGCTGGGTTGATGGTCATGGCGTCTTGCACGAACCACTCGTTGCCGCGTTCGCTGCGCTGCGTGCTTTCGCCGGTTCGTGTGGGGTCAGGGCTGACGACCGTTTGGCCAACTATGCTGCCCACGCCCACAAAGTTAAAAGCCTGGCGGTTGAAGCGCGCCTGGTAGCGCGTGGCCAGCACGCCGGCTTTGAATTGATGAGTCAGGCCAGCGGACTTGGCCGTGCCGGAAAGCGCCAGTTCAGCGGCGTCGCTGGTGCGGCGCTCGCCCTCGCTGCGGAAGTCGTAGAAGTCGAACGTGCCGTCGCTGCAATAGCGCGAGTAGTCACCTTCGGCGCTGCAACCAAAGGGGAAGGCGATGCGGTCATCGGTGCGCAGGCTTTGCCGCATGGCGTGTGCGGTGAAGGCCAGCGTGCCGCTCAACTCTTGCGTTAGCTTCAGCGAGCCGGTGCGGCCGTTGAAGACAACGGGCAGGCTCCAGGGCTGGTTGTTCAGGTTGAGGGTGGGGCTGATGCCGGCCGCTGCAGGCAAGCGCGGACCCAGCAGGCTGAAGCCCGGCACGCTGGGCTGGCTTTGGCGGCTGAGTTCAACTTCGGCTTCCAGCAAGGTGCGCGGCGCCGGCCGGGCGTCGAACGCAGCGGCGGCGCTCCAACTGCTGCCGCGCGCGCTTTTAGCTTGTGGCTCCAGTCGCGCGGCGCCGATGTTCACGCGCCATCCCAAGGCACCATCGGCCCCGGCGCGGCTGGCCACATCGGCCTGCGCGCGCAACGTACCGTCTTGTTCGAAGCCCAGGCTGATCACGCGCAGGCTGGGGCCTGGGCGTTTCACCACCAGGTTCACCAGGCCGCCGGGCGCGCTGGTGCCGGCTTGTAGGCCGCTGGTGCCTTTGAGCAGTTCGAGTGCCTGCTTGTTGTCGAGCGTGATCACCGTTTCGGCGTTGATGGGCAGGCCGTCGCGCCGGTAGTTGAAGCGGTTGTCGACGATGAAGCCGCGCACGCCGAGTTGGGCCCAGTAGCCGGGCGGGTTGTAGGCGTCGGTGGCGCTGGCATCAAGGCGCGTGAGGTCGCCCAGGCTGGCAATGCCGGCGTCTTGCAGTTGGCTCAAGCTGATGACGGTGGTGCTCAGCGGCATGCGCCAGGCCGGCGTGTCGCCAAAGCCGGCCACACCGGCGCCTTGCCCGCTGCTGCGCCCGGTGACGGTGATGCTTTGCGTGGCCTGCGGCTGAGCTTGGGCAACGGCTTGGGTTGCGGTCAGTGCAGCGAGCGCGAGAACAGAAAGTGCGTAGCGTGCCATCGTGATGCCTAAATCGATGGCAGGTGGGCAAACAGGAACGGCGGCGCGCTTGAATGCGGGCCTTCAGACCGGTAGCTTCCCTGCGCGAGGATTACCTCAATCAGGTTCAAAGGGACTTTCTCAGCCGGCTGCGAAAAGCACAGACCCAGCACCCCTAGCGAACGTGGCGCGAGCGGACTCCCGTGCCACGGGCCGCATTATCGCCGCCGCGAGTTGACTCAATCGAAGACTGGTGACTCCACACCCAACACCTTGTGCAGCTTGGGGCTGGTGGTGGTGTACTGCAACAGAACGCGCCGGTCCGGGAAGACATAGGGCGATGCGCCGAAGGCGGCCAGCGCGGCCTCATGAAAGCCCGAGAGAATGAGCTTCTTCTTGCCCGGGTAGGTGTTGATGTCACCCACCGCAAAGATGCCGGGAATGTTGCTTTCGAACTTCTCGGTGTCGACCACGATCTGCTTGCGTTCCAGGCCCAGGCCCCACTGCGCGATCGGCCCTAACTTGGGGCTCAAGCCAAAGAACACGAGCAGCATGTCCAGCGGCATGACTCGGGTGACGCCGTCGCCGCCGGTGACCTTCAGCGCCGTCATGCGGCCACCGGCTTCTTCGATGCCGGTGACCTGGCCCACCACGAACTGCATCTCGTAGGCCGCGCACAACTCGCGCATGCGCGCCACGCTGGCGGGCGCGGCACGAAAGCCGTCGCGGCGGTGGATGAGGATCACGCTGTCGGCCTTGTTCGGGCCTTCTTGGACAAAGTTCAAAGACCAGTCGAGCGCCGAATCGCCGCCACCCACGATGACCAGGTTCTTGCCCGCGAATTGCGCCGGGTTGCGCACGCGGTAGTGCAGTTGCGTGCCGTCGTATTGCTCGATGCCTTCAACGCGCAACAAGCGCGGCTGGAACGAGCCCACGCCACCGGCGATGAAGATGGTCTTGCTCAAGAACCGCGTGCCTTTAGACGTTTGCACAAAGAAACGGCCGTCGGCCTCGCGCCGCACTTCGGTGACTTCCTGACTCAAGTGAAACGTTGCCCCGAAGGGCTCGATCTGCTTGAGCAGGTTGTCGGTGAGTTCTTTGCCGGTGCACACGGGCACGGCGGGAATGTCGTAGATGGGCTTGTCGGGGTACAGCTCGATGCACTGGCCGCCGGGGTAGGCCAGCGAATCGATGATGTGGGCCTTGATTTCGAGCAGGCCCAGTTCGAACACCTGGAACAGGCCCACCGGGCCGGCACCGACGATCACGGCATCGGTCTCGATGGGGGCATCGTGGGCGTGGGCGGTTGTGATCACCGGCGTGGCGGCGGAAGGGTTCATGGCAGCGGGGCGGGCCCGCGTTCGTGGCCCTTAACGGTTGATATCAGGCGTGCCTCAGCGCACCAAAAATTGCAGCTTGTCCTTGCGCTCGGCCCATTCCTCGGCATCGGGCAGCGCGGCCTTGCGCTTGGTGATGCTGGGCCACTTGCGTGACAGGTCGGCGTTGATCTTGATGAAGGCGATCTGGTCTTGCGGCACGTCTTCCTCGGGCACGATGGCATTCACCGGGCATTCAGGGATGCACACCGCGCAGTCAATGCATTCGTCGGGGTCGATGCTGAGGAAATTCGGGCCCTCGCGGAAGCAGTCGACCGGGCAGACGTCCACGCAATCGGTGTGCTTGCAGTTGATGCAGGATTCAAGAACAACGTGGGTCATGTGCGGGCTTTGTACGGGGGCAGCAGGGGAAAGCGGGGCGCATTTTAGGGCGCGGTGGCGGGCTTTCTGGCCAAGGGCTGTGCTTCCGCCATGGCTTTGACTTCACCGCGCACGGGCAGGGCACCGGCCCCAACCGTCACCACCGTGGGCCGCCCGGCATGCAGCACCGCGGCGTGGGCCAGTTCGCACAAGGCATGGTCGCTGGCCATTTGGTCGGGCCAGCCGGCACGCGACACCGCGCAGCATGGCGTGTCGGCGGGCCAGCCGGCTGCGGCGAGCCGGCGCCCCAGTGCGGCGAGTTGGCGCCCGGCCATGTAGAACACTTCGGTGTCGGCGCTGCGCGAGGCATGCATGGCGCCGGTGCGCGTCATGGCCGTGGTGAAGCTCACGCTGCGCCCGCCACCGCGCCGGGTGAGCGGGCGCTGCGTGCCCGCGGCCGCGGCCATTGCCGCTGTCACGCCCGGCACCACCTCGCACTCAAGGCCGGCCGCATGCAACGCGAGCAGTTCTTCTTCGAGCCGGGCGAAGATGCTGGCGTCGCCGCCCTTCAGTCGCACCACGACCGCGTGTTCCTGGGCATGGCGCACCAGCATCGCGTTGATGCTGTCTTGCCGCGTGGCGACGCAAAAGCCGCGCTTGCCCACATCAACCCAGCGGGCTTGCGGCGCCAGATCGCGCAGGGCGGGGTCAGTCAGCGCATCGAACAACACCACATCGGCTTGTGACAGCACGCGCGCGCCGCGAACGGTGATCAGGTCAGCCGCCCCCGGCCCCGCGCTGACGATGTAGACCTTGCCCATGCCCGGTTTTAACCCAGGGCCTTGACCAGCAACGCGCCGCTGGTGCGGTGGCTGCTCGGGTCGACGACGATCAAGGCGCCGGCCACGCGGTTGTGCAAGTAAGGCTCCAGCGGCAGGGGCTGCTGCGTTTCGATCAGCACATGGCCGATCTCGTTCACGGTGAGTTCGTTCGCGTCGGTCGGTACCAAGGTCTGGATGTCGAGCCGGTGTTCGATGGCGGTGATGCGCCCACTCACCCAGCGGTTACCGTGGCGCAGCAAGACCTTGCGGCCGATGACGGCGGGCTCGGTGTCCAGCCAGGCCAGGGTGGCGCTGAAGCGTTGGCTGAGTTTGAGTTGATCAGGTGCGGCCAGCCAGTCGCCGCGTGAAACGTCGAGCTGGCGGTCGAGCACCAGCCCGGCCGACTGCCCAGCCTGGGCATCACTCACCGTGGCACCAGCGCGGCGCACGGCCACTACGGTGGCGCGCTCGCCGCTGGGGAAAACCTGCACCGCATCACCCGCGCGCACGCGGCCATGCGCAATCCGGCCCCAAAGCGTGCGTGGCTGGTGGCCGACACCTTCACCGGGTTCGGCCGCGTCGCGGGCCACATACTGCACTGGCAGCAGAAGGGGCTCATCGCTCCTTTCCTGCACGGTGGGCAGGGCGTGCAGCACTTGCAGCAGGCTCGGGCCGCTGTACCAATCGGTGCGCCAGGGCGTGGTCACGTTGTCGCCGCGAAGGGCTGACACCGGCACGATCGCCGCCACCTCAATGCCGGCGTCGCGCGCAAATTCGAGCAGCGCCAGACGCACGGCTGCATAGGCCGGGCCAGGTTGTGCCATTGCATCGAGCTTGTTCACGGCGAAGACGATGCTGCCCACGCGCAGCAGGTGCGCCAGCAAGGCGTGGCGGCGGGTTTGCGGCAGCAGCAGCACGGGGCTGGCCGCCCAGTCAATTTTGGTGATGTCCACCAGCACCACGGCGGCGTCGCTGCCCGCTGCGGCGGTGACCATGTTGCGCGTGTACTGCTCGTGGCCCGGCGCGTCGGCAATGATGAACTTGCGCTGCGGCGTGGCGAAGTAGCGGAACGCCACGTCGATGGTGATGCCTTGCTCGCGCTCGGCTTCCAGGCCGTCAGTCAGCAGCGACAAGTCAATCGGCGCGCCGGCGGCCTTCTTCTCCAGGTTGTCAAGCTGATCGGCCAGGATCGCGCGGCTGTCGAACAGCAGGCGGCCGATCAGCGTGCTCTTGCCGTCGTCCACGCTGCCGGCGGTGAGGAAGCGCAAAGCACGGTGATCCGCGCTTTTCTGGCGCTCACGGTGATCCGCGACTTTTGACTCATCGTGTGGGTCTGGCACCGAGTGGTCGGCGATGCTTAACGCTTGTTTCAACAGGGCAGACATCAAAAGTAGCCTTCCTTCTTGCGCCGCTCCATCGAAGCGTCGCTGGTGCGGTCGTCCATGCGCGTGGCGCCACGCTCGCTCAGGGTGACGGTGAGCGTCTCGGCCACGATCTCGGCGGCGTTGCGCGCGCTGCTTTCCACCGGGCAGGTGCAGGTCATGTCGCCCACGGTGCGAAAACGCACCTCGACGCTCTCAACCGCTTCACCGGGCTGCACCGGCGTCACATCGGTCACCGGCACCAGCAGGCCCTTGCGCCGCACCACATCGCGCGGGTGGGCGTAATACAACTTGGGCAGGGGAATCTTTTCGCGCGCCAGGTACAGCCACACATCCAGCTCCGTCCAGTTGCTGATGGGGAAGGCACGAAAGTGTTCACCGGGCTTGATGCGCGTGTTGAACAGCGTCCAGAGTTCGGGGCGCTGCTCCTTGGGCTGCCATTGGCCGAAGCTGTCGCGGTGGCTGAAGATGCGTTCCTTGGCGCGGGCCTTTTCTTCGTCGCGGCGGGCGCCGCCGATGAGGCAGTCGAAGCGGTGCTCTTCGATGGCTTCCAGCAGCGTCACCGTCTGGTGGCCGTTGCGTGATTCGAGCGGGTGCGCCAGGCGCACGCTGCCGCGCGTGATGGAGTCATCCAGGTGCCCCACCACCAGGCGCTCGTTCATTTCTGCCACACGCTGGTCGCGGAAAGCGATCACCTCGGGGAAGTTGTGGCCGGTGTCAACGTGCAGCAGCGGGAACGGCAGGCGGCCCTTGAAATCATTGCCGGCCACGCGATGCTTGAAGGCTTTTTCGGCCAGGCGCAACACCACGCAGGAATCTTTGCCGCCAGAGAACAGCAACGCCGGGCGCTCGAATGTGGCGGCCACTTCACGCAAGATGAAGATGGCTTCCTCTTCCAGCCAGTCGAGATGGCTGCTGTCGAGCGCCGGCAGCAGCTTTTCCAGGTTCACGGGCGCGTTCATGCGCGGGCTCCTTCGGTTTCAGGCTTCACGTGCAGGCCACATTCCTTGGCGCGTTCTTCCTCCCACCACCAGCGCCCGGCGCGGAAGTCTTCGCCCACCGCAATGGCCCGCGTGCAAGGTTCGCAGCCGATGCTCGGGAAGAACTGGTCGTGCAGTTCGTTGTAGGGCACGTTGTGGCTGGCGATGTAGTGCCACACGTCGTTCCAACTCCAATCGGCCAAGGGGCTGAACTTGGTGCGGCCTTGCCCGTCGGCTTCGCTGATGTGTACTTCACCGCGGGCCTGACTCTGCTCGCGCCGCAGCCCGGTGACCCAGGCCTCGCGGCCCTTGAGCATGCGCGCCAGCGGTTCGAGTTTGCGCAACTGGCAGCAGGCCTTGCGCAGCTCGATGCTTTCAAACATGGCGCGCTCGCCGTGGTGCGCCACGAAGCGCACGGTGGCCAGGGGCTCGGGCTCGAAGCGCTCGACCTTGATGTCGTAGCGCTGCGCAATGCGCGGGATGAGCGCCAGGGTCTGTGCATGCAACTTGCCGGTGGCCAGTGTGGCCACAGCGATAGGCAGTTGCCGCCGCGCAATGAGGTCGGTGAGCACCATGTCTTCGGCGCCCAGGCTGGTGGCCTGGACGATGCGCTCGCCGTGTTCCGTGGCCGCACCTTCCAGTACCGCCACCGTGCGCGCCAGGCGCAGGTCGAAGCCCAGCGTCTTTCGTGCGTACAACTCAATGGCGCCGGTCATGCTGCGGCCCGCGCGAACAGCGGCTGAGGTTGCACCACGTCGCCTTGGTAGTGCCCGGCAAAGAAGCGCAGCGCGCGGCGGGCGGAATCGAGCTTCTGGTCAGCCCGCAACTGCGCCGCATCGAAGCCGGTGCGTTGCAGCAGCGGCAACATGTCGACCAGCACCTCGCCACTGGCGCGCACTTCGCCTTCGAAGCGCAGGCGCTGGCGCAGCAAGCGGGCCTGGCTGTAGGCGCGGCCATCGGTCCATTTGGGGAACTGCAGGACGATGAGGCCAATGCCCGCGCGCTTGGGCGGCAGGTCTTGCGCCAGGCTTTCCACATCGGCGGTGTTGGGCAGCAGCAGGCCCGTGCTCAAGCCCACGGGCCAGCTCAGGCGCACCGCGTGCCACTGTTCCAGCGTGAGCAGGCGCTGCGGCTGCGGTGAGGGGTGGGGCATCGGGCCGTCTTCGCCGGTGACCAGGTGCCAGGTGTCTTGATGCGGGTCGATGAATTTCATGACGAGTCTCGAACGTTAAGCAGCGCCATCAAGCCGTGGCCGTGGCGCGGCGAACGGCATTGGCGGCGGTGCGGAAGGGCAGCGGGCCCAGGCGCCGGGCCGTGTCGGCAAAGCGTTCGCCTTGCTGGCGTTCGCGGCGGTAGGTGTCGATCAGCGCTTCCAGCACATCGGGCACTTCTTCGGCGGCGAATGAAGGGCCGATCACCTTGCCCGGCGTGGATTCGCCACTGAGGGTGGAGCCGTCGGAGCCGGCCACGGTGACCTGGTACCACTCGGCACCGTCTTTATCCACGCCCAGGATGCCGATGTGCCCGCTGTGGTGGTGGCCGCAGGAATTGATGCAGCCGCTGATGTGCAGATCAATGTCGCCAATGTCGTACAGCACATCGAGGTCATCAAAGCGCTCGGTGATGGCCGCGGCAATGGGAATGGAGCGCGCATTGGCCAAGGCGCAGAAGTCGCCACCCGGGCAGGCGATCATGTCGGTGAGCAAGCCGATGTTGGGCGTGGCGTAGCCGGCGGCCTTGGCCGCTTGCCACAGCGCAGGCAGCTCAGTGGCTTGCACCCAGGGCAGCAACAAGTTCTGGTCGTGCGTGACGCGCAACTCGCCGTGCGAGAAGCGCTCGGCCAATGCGGCGGCCGCTTCGAGCTGAACATCGGTCGCGTCGCCCGGGGCCTGGCCAGTTCGCTTGAGAGATAGCGTCACCGCCCGGTAGCCCGCCAAACGGTGGCCGTGCACGTTGCGTTCGAGCCAACGGCGGTAAGCCAGCGGAGCGTCGTTGCCGGCTTCTGCCTCGAAGCCCTGGCGCGCTCGCACACCTGCGGGGAGCGCAAAGCCAGCAGCGACGCGGTCGAATTCGGCCTGGGTGATGAGCTGCGCCGTGCCGTCCAGGTCGCGTTGCAGGATGCTGGCGAATTCGACGTTCACGGCATCGGCGAACTTCTGGCCCTCGGCTTTAACCAGGATCTTGATGCGCGCCTTGTACAGGTTGTCGCGCCGGCCGTAGAGGTTGTAGACCCGCACCACGGCTTCGATGTAGACCAGGATCTGCTGCCACGGCACAAAAGTGTTGAACTCGCTGGCGATGACCGGTGTGCGGCCCATGCCGCCGCCCACCGCAACGCGAAAGCCCACCTCGCCGGCGTCGTTTTTGCGCAGCGTCAGACCGATGTCGTGCCAGTCGGTGGCGGCGCGGTCTTCACGTGCGCCGGTGACGGCGATCTTGAACTTGCGCGGCAGGAACGCAAACTCGGGGTGCAGCGTGCTCCACTGGCGCAGGATTTCGCAGTAGGGGCGCGGGTCCACCACTTCGTCGGGTGCGATGCCGGCCAGCGAGTCGGTGGTGATGTTGCGGATGCAGTTGCCGCTGGTCTGGATGCCGTGCATGTCCACGTCGGCCAGCATGTCCATCACGTCGGCGCTGCGCTCCAGCGCGATCCAGTTGAACTGCAGGTTCTGCCGCGTGGTGAAGTGGCCGAAGCCACCGCGCTGCTGGGCGGTGCCAGCGTCCTGCAAATCAAACGCGCGGGCGATGCGGGCCAATTGGCGCAGCTGGCGGCTGCTCAGTTCACCGTAGGGCACCGCCACCCGCAACATCGGTGCATGGCGCTGCACGTACCAGCCGTTTTGCAAGCGCCAGGGGCGGAAATCCTCGCCGGACAGTTCACCGCTGAGGTGGCGGGTCAGTTGATCTCGGTATTGCGCCGCGCGGGCGCGGACAAATTGGCGGTCAGATGGGGTGTAGGCGTACATCGTTGCTCTTCAATCAGGGGTTTCAGGCCAGGACCTTGATGCCGGCGCCGACCAGCGAGACACACAGCACGCCGCGCACCAAACGTTCGGGCATGCTTTGCGTCAGTCGGGCGCCCAACCAGATGCCGGGCAGGGAGCCCAGC
>JAYUQE010000097.1:0-2062 GCA_043756905.1 Burkholderiales bacterium
GATGGTCGCAGCGGTGGCCACCGACGAACCGCAGATGGCGCCAAACGCTCCCGAGGCCAGCACCGCAGCCATCGCCAAGCCGCCCTTGAAGCGCGACATCACCGCGCTGGCGAATTGAAAGAGCGCGCGTGAGATGCCACCCTGCGTGGCGAAATTGCCCATCAAGATGAAAAGCGGAATCACGCTCAGGTCGTAGCTCGCAAAACGCGCGAAGGCCTGGGTGTTGAGGAAGTTGGAAAACGGCCCCCAACCGGCCTGCGCCACATAGCCCACGGCGCCGGCGGCGAACATGGCGATGGCAATCGGCGTGCGCAGGGCCATCAGCAGCAGCATGATGGCGAAGATGCCAATCGTCAGCGTGATGGGTGTCATGCTGCGGCTCTTTCTTGCTGCGCGCCAAAGGCCTGCGCCAGGCCGATCAAGGTGCACAGCACCAGCGGCGGCACCATGCCGACGTAGATCGCCCACTCGGGGAAGCCGATCATCATGGTGCCCGACTGCGCGTCCCAGGCCTTGAAGCCACCCAGCGTGGTGCGCCAGGCCATCAGGCCCAAAGCCAAGGCATAGAGCAGCGCGCCAAGCCGGTCAAGTTGCGCGTTAGTTTTTGCGGCCACACGCGCGGTGAAGAAGTCCACAATGATGTTGCCGCGCCTGAACTGGCACCAGGGCAGGAAGAGCGCGATGGCCGCACCGGCGGCCGCGCCCGAGAGCTCAAAGTCGCCCACGATGGTCCAGCCCACGGTGTTGCGGCCGATGAGGCTGACGCAGGTCATCAAGGTGATGGCCGTCAGCAGCATGCCGGCCAGGATGGCGCACAGCTTGGCCAGCTGTTCCAGGGTTTTCAAAGTCACTCTCCTCGTTCTTCTTTCAATATTGTGTTTCGGGAAACTGCACCTACAGCCTATGCAGTGAGTCGTCGGCGTGGGTGATGAGCGTGATGCGCGTGATGCGGGGCATGGGCCAAGTTTAATAACGGCTGAAGTACTCGCGCCGCTGCCATTCGATCTTGTCGGCGGAGGCGTCAAAACGCGCTTGTTCGCTGCGCTTGATGCGCGTCCAGCAGTTCACCAGCTCGCTGCCGAAGGCGGCGCACAGCGTGGTGTCGGCTGCCAGTGCGTCGAGGGCTTCACCCAAGCTGGTAGGCAGCGCGTGTGCTGGGTCGAGGCTCGATGTGGCGTACGGCGCGGCGGTGGCCGGCGGCGCACGCAGGCCGCGCTCGATGCCGTCCAGGCCAGCGTGGATCTGCGCGGCGATGTATAGATAGGGGTTGGCAGCGGGCTCACCCAGGCGGTTCTCAATGCGCGTGGCGGTGTCACCCGAGCCGCCCAGCACACGCAGCATCGCGCCGCGGTTGTCACGCCCCCAAAGGGCGGCCATCGGCGCCATGGTGTTGGCGCGGAAACGGCTGTAGCCGTTGACGGTGGTGGTGCAAAACGCAGCCATGCCACGTGCGTGCGCCAGCAAGCCGGCGAGCCAGGCTTGGCCGATGTCAGACAGCGTATGTTCGGCGTTAGCTTCGCCGCTGCCGGGTGTTGCGGCATCGCGCATGAAGGCGTTGGCGCCGCTGCTCAGCTGCACCAGCGAGTGGTGCAAATGCCAGCCGCTGGCCATGACCTTGTCAAACGGCGGGCGGCACATGAAGCTGGCGTGGTAGCCGGCACGGCGCAGCGCTTGTTTCACGCCATTGCGAAACAAGGCCATCTGGTCGGCGGCCTGCATCGCGCCGGTGGCGTCGAAGACGGCTTCAACTTGGCTCGGGCCGAGCTCGATTTCGAGTGAGCGCAGGGGCAGCCCCAAGCCCAGCGCGGTGTGTTGCACGATGCGCAGCGCCTCGTCGGCGAGGTCGCCATGGCCTTCGGCCAGCAGCATGAAGCCGGGGTGGATGAGGCTCAGCTTGGGTGGCTCGCCGGGCCAGGCGGCTAGCGCCGGGTCCATCCGTGCATCGTCAATGCGGTAGATGTGGAACTCGACTTCGAGCCCGCATTTGAGGCCGTAGCCGGCACGGTGCAAACGCTCGATGGCCAGCGCCAAGACACGGCGTGGGTCAATCGCCAGCGGCGTG
>JAYUQE010000098.1:0-5276 GCA_043756905.1 Burkholderiales bacterium
CGGCTCCACCGGCATGCTCGGCGCGGCGGCCGGCTGTGCGCGCCTGCTCGGCTTGACCGAGCAGCAAACCACCATGGCGCTGGGCATTGCGGCGTCGCAGCCGGTAGGCCTGCGTGAACAGTTCGGCACCATGAGCAAGCCGCTGCACCCGGGCGCGGCAGCGCGCAACGGCTTGATGGCAGCGCTGATGGCGCAAGCCGGCTTCACCGCCAGCCCGCGCGCGCTGGAAGCACCCCGCGGGCTGGTGCAGGTGGTCTCTAGCAAGGCGGCCTGGCATGAAGCCACGGATGAGTTGGGCCAACGTTTCGAGATCAGCTTCAACACCTACAAGCCCTTTGCCTGCGGCATCGTCGTTCACCCCAGCATCGACGCTTGCGTGCAACTGCGTGAGCAAGGCGTGCGGCCGGAACAAGTTGAACGCATCGAGCTGCGCGTGCATTCGCTGGTGCTCGAACTCACCGGCAAGAAGGAGCCCGCCAACGGCCTGGCCGCCAAGTTCAGCGTCTACCACGGCTGCGCTGCCGGCTTGATCTTCGGCCGCGCCGGCGAAGACGAGTACAGCGACGCCATCGTGCAGCGCGCCGACGTGGTGGCACTGCGGCGCAAGGTGGTGGCGGTGGTGGACGACACCGTGGCCGAGGAGTCGGCGCATGTCAGCGCGGTGTTGCTCGATGGCCGTCGCGTTAACGTTCATGTTGAGCATGCGATTGGTTCGATGCAGCGGCCGTTGAGCGATGCTGCGTTGCAGGCCAAGGCGCATGCGTTGGCGGATCCGGTGTTGGGTGATCGGCAAACTGATGCGTTGATTGGCGCTTGTTGGGGTGTTGGCGGGAGTGCCGATGTTCAAGCTCTGGTCACACTCGCAAGTCTGCCCGCTTAACCATCGAAGCGAGCCGATGGCGTCGGGCGGCCGGCTACGCTCATGTCACCCGTCGGCTTCCCTCCGGGGCGCCGACTCCTTCTTTACTTCGCTACGCCGGCCACCCAACACCCTCGGCTGGCACCGATGTTGGAGCGGGTTACGTTCGAGAAGAGCTACTGCATGAGGATCAGGACGGTGGGGCGTGCTGCGTAGCGAAGTAAAGGGGGAGGAGGAGGCCGCCAGGCCGACGACGGAGGAGTGAGCCCGGACACAAACAGTCCAGTGGACTGTTTGTGCCTGGCGAACGCCCTCGGGCTCTGCCCCGGGGCATGAGCGTAGCAACGCGCCCCACCGGCTTGATCCCGCTCCACCGCTACCGCGCCACGCAATGTCGAGCGCAAGGAAAGCCCAGGCGAGCGAACCCCACTCAACCCTTCCCATACCCCATCGTCTGCGGCAACCACAGCACGATCTGCGGGAACAGCGTCATGGCCAGCAGCAGCAACAGCAGCATCACGAAGAAGGGCCAGCCCTCCTTGACCATTTCGCCAATGGGAATGCCGGTCAGCGCCTTGGTCACGAACAGCAGCATGCCGAACGGTGGGTGGATCAACCCGATCATCATGTTCAGCACCACCAGCACGCCGAAGTGAACCAGGTCGATGCCCAGCAGCTTCACCGCCGGCAGCAGCATGGGCACGAAGACCAGCAGCAACACCGAGACATCCAAAAAGCAGCCGAGCACCAGGAACATCACGTTCACCAGCAGCAAGAACTGCACCGGCGACAAGTGCAGCGCATCCACCCACTGCGCCATGGCCTGCGGCACGCCTTCGGCCGTGAAGGCGTAGTTGAGCAAGAACGAGCCGGCCAGGATCAAGGTGATCACTGCACTCGACCGCGCTGACTCCAACACCACCGCGGCCAACTGACGCCAGCTCAAGGCCCGGTACACCAGCGTGGACAAGATTAGCGCATGGCAGGCCGCCACCGCAGCCGCTTCGGTGGGCGTGAACGCACCCGAGTAAATGCCGCCGAGCAGCACCACGGGCATGGACAGCGGCAAGCCACCGCGGTAGATGACGCGCGGCCATTCGCGCAGCGGCACGGCGGCTTCGCGCGGCATGTTGCGGCGCACGGCCATCACCTGCACCACCGCCATCATCAACAACGCCATCACCACACCGGGCACCACGCCGCCCAGGAACAAGGCGCCCACCGAGGCGCCCGACACCAGGCCATAAATAACCATTGGGATGGACGGCGGAATGATCGGCCCCAGCGTGGCGCTGGCCACCACCACCGCGCCGGCAAAGCCGCGCGAATACTCGGGCTTCTTCAGCATCTGCTTGATGGTCACCAAGCCAGGGCCGGCGGCGTCGGCAATCGCGCTGCCGCTCATGCCGGAGAAGATCACGCTGACCAAAATGTCCACCTGCGCCAGCCCGCCACGCAGCCGGCCCACCAGGATGCGGCAGAAGTCGAACAGCCGCTCGCTCACCGTGCCCGCGTTCATCAGGTTGGCGGCCAACACGAACATCGGCACGGCCAGCAGCACGTAGCTGTTGTACAGGCCGTTGCACACCTGCTCGGCGGCCAGGCCGAGGTCTTGTTGCTTGACCACGAGGTAGGCAATGCCGCCCGCAAGCATTGAAAAGCCGATGGGCATGCGCAGCAACATGCCGGCCAGCAGCACACCGCCCAGGGCCCACAGCGGGTTCGTCATGCCGCGGGCAGCCCTGCGTCTTCAAGATCGTGCCCATGCAGCGCACGCCAGATGCCGGCCACGCTGCGCACCACCAGCGCGGCCAACAGCAACACGAAGGGCAGGTAGACCCACATAAACGGCACCCCCAGCACCGGCGTGCCTTCACGGCGCATGAAGTGCACATAGTCCCAGCACGCCGGCAGCGCCCAGGCGGCCAATCCACCGATCATGGCGTGGCCAAACACACGCATGCACAGGCGCGCACGCCGGCCCGCGGCGTTCCAGACCAGATCGAACATCACATGCTCGCGCTCGCGCACGATGAAGGCCGTGGCCCACAGGATCACCCACACATACAGCATCACCGCCAGCTCATCGGTCCAGGGCAGCGGCCGGTTGAAGACGAAGCGCGCCACGATCTGCACCATGAAGACGCAGAACAGGGCGGCAAACAAGGCCACGCCAACCGCGTTGGCGCCGCGCTGCAACCCGCGCAACATCACTTGGTGTTGTTGATGCGTTCGAGCAAGCCCGCCGGCCAGGCCTTGGCGATGTCGCTGGCCGCATAGGCCGCCTGCACGGCCCTGCGGAAGGCCTCGACATCCGGCGTGGTGACGGTCAGGCCCTGCGCCTTGAAGAAGTCAACGATCTGCGCTTCTTCCTTCATGCGGCCTTCGTTGTTGAACGCCGCCGCGGCATCGGCCGCAGCCTGCACCTTCTGCCGCTGCGCCGGTGTCATCGCCTTCCAGGCCTTGTCTGAAATGGCGATGAAGATGCCATCGACCAGATGGTTGGTCAGCACGATCTGCTTCGTGACTTCAAAAAACTTGGCCGCGCGCACGGTGGGCAACGGGTTGTCCTGGCCATCAATGGTGCCGGTCTTCAGGCCCAGGTAAACCTCGCCAAAGGCCAGCGGCGTGGCGGTGGCGCCGAGCGCTTCGCCCAGGAACAGCCACTCCTTGCTGCCCGGCATGCGCAGCTTCACACCTTTCAGATCAGCCGGTGTGCGCACGTTGCGCACGTCGCGCAGGTTGAGCTGGCGCGTGCCCAGGTAGATGGGCGCGAGCAAGGTGACGTCCATCTTTTCGGTGGCCAGCTTGAACAGCTCTTGGCCGATGGGGCCGTCGAACACCTTGCGCTGATGCTGCGGGTCGCGGATCACATAGCCGGCGGTGAAGATCGAAAACTCCGGCACCAGCTTGGCGATATCGAACGCCGAAATGGACGACAGCTCCAGGTTGCCGCGCGCCATGGCCGCGGGTTCGGTGCCCTGCTTGAACAGCGTGGCGTTGAGGTTGATCTGGACGTCGAACTCAGCCGGCGCGGACTTGTCCAGCGTCTCCTTGAACACCGTCCACATCTTGCCGTGCCAGTCGTCGGGCACGGCAGGCGTGGAGATGCGCAGCAGCACCTTGGTCTGCGCCCAGGCGGCAGGCGTGAAGGCCACGGCGAACGCGGCGCCGGCCGCAAGCAAGCCGCGGCGAAGGAGTGAACGGTTCATCGAAGTCTCCTGGTGTGTGGGGGTGGCCACGGCCAACCCAGGCGCGATGATGCCTGCGAACGGGCGCAGAACCCGCCGCAACCAGCACGGGAGAAGTCAGCGCCAGCCCGCATCCACCATGCGCACAACGCCCTGCGTGCTGTTCACACCTTGTGTGCGGCGGCCCGCCTTGCCCGCACACGCTGCGCGCGCGCATGCTGCGTGGCCGCGCTGTGCCTTGCCTGGAAGAATCTCGCCCGTGACCACGTTGCCCGCTGGTTTTGACTTCATCATCGTTGGCGCCGGCGCCGCCGGTTGCGTGCTGGCCAACCGCTTGTCGGCCAATGCCGCCTGCCGCGTTGCGCTGATCGAGGCCGGCCCGTCTGACCGGCAGGTCCCGCTGAACCTCAAGACCACGCTGCCCATGGGCAACATCTTCCTGCTGCCGCATGCCGCCACCAACTGGCAGCATGAATTCACCGGCGGGCCGGGGGTGATGAACCGCAGCATCCCTTGCCCGCGCGGCAAGCTGCTGGGCGGCAGCACCTCAGTGAACGGCACGGTGTACATGCGCGGCCACCGGCTCGACTATGACGACTGGGCCGCGCTCGGCAACCCCGGCTGGGCCCATGCCGACGTGCTGCCCTTCTTCACCCGCCACGAACACTGCGACCGCGGCGATTCAGCCTGGCACGGCACGCAAGGCGAACTGTGGGTGCAGCGGCCGGCGCAGAGCAACCCGCTGGCGCATGCCTTCGTCAACGCCGCGGCGCAGGCCGGCTTTGCGCGCAATGACGACTTCAACGGCGAGCAGCAAGACGGCTTCGGCATCTTCGACCTGAACCAGCGCCACGGCGTGCGCTGGAGCAGCTCACGCGCCTTCCTGCACCCGGTGCTGCACCGCCCCAACCTCACGGTGCTAACCGGCGCCTTGGTCGAACGCATCAGGCTGCAAGGTGCGCGCGCGGTGGGCATCACCCTGCGCCAGGGCGGCCAGCGCGCGGAGCTGGCTGCGGCCAGCGATGTGATCGTCTGCGCCGGCACGGTGAATTCGCCGCAGTTGCTGCTGCTATCGGGCATCGGGGCGGCCAGTCATCTGCGTGAACACGGCGTGGCCGTGCAGCACGACCTGCCCGGTGTGGGCCACAACCTGCAAGACCACCCCACGGTGTCGATCGGCATGCTCAACCCCGGCGCGCAGTCTTATGCCTTGAGCTGGCGCACCG
>JAYUQE010000099.1:0-15382 GCA_043756905.1 Burkholderiales bacterium
GCGGCCGCGCACCCTGCCGGCGCGCTCGAAGGAAGGCTTTGGGCTGTACCCCTGGGGCCCGTGCTTCACCGATGTGAAGGCGCTGTGAAGGCGCCAGGCCAGAGCGGCCCTGAAGTGATGTCCAACGAACTGGTGCGGCGCCACGCGAGTTCGTTCTGGCCAGTGGCTTGATGAGTCATGGCAGCCACCTGGGCGAGATGGTTCGCCAGTTCGGCGTCTACGCCGGGCGCATCTTCAAAGGTGCCAAGCCCGCCGACCTGCCGGTGCTGCAACCGGCGCGCTTCGAGCGGGTCATCAACCTGTTGACCGCCAAGGCGCTGGGCCTGACCATCCCGCAGGCCCTGCTGCTGCGTGCCCACGAGGTGATTCAATGATGCAACGACGCTCCTGGCTGCTGGCCACCGCCAGCACGGCTCTGTTTGACGGGTTTGCGGCGCAGACATCGCGCGCGCAGCCTGGCCAGGTGTTGCAACGCATAGGCTACCTCTCGGCAGGCAGCGCCACCTTGAACCCCACCGGCCTGTTGGCCTTTCGCGATGGCTTGCGCGAGCGCGGCCATGTCGAAGGCCACGATGTCGTGTTCGATGTGCGGTTTGCGCAAGGGCGCGCGCAGGATCTGCCGCGCCTGGCCGCCGAACTCGCGGCGCTCAAGCCCGCGGTGATCATTGCTCCCGGGCCGTCTGCCACCGACGCTGCGCTGGCCGCCACCGCCACGCTGGCCACGCCCATCGTGTCACTGGGCGACCTGGTCGCTTCGGGTCATGCGCTGCAGCTCGGCCGCCCGGGCGGGCGGGTGACGGGCGTCAGCTTCCTGCCCTTTCCACTGAATGCCAAACGCCTGGAGCTGCTCACGCAAACCTTGCCCCGGGGCAGCGCCGTGCTCAATCTGGCCGACATGCAGGCCCTGCCCGAAGCTATGCGGATGGTCGAAGAGGCGGGGCAGTCGCTGGGGCTGGTGACGCAGGCAGCGTATGCGAACACAGCGGCCGAGATCGACGCGGCATTCGCAGCCGCGCGCCGCCTGCGCGTGGCCGGGGTCAACGTGCTCAACTCACCGTTCCTGAACAACCTGCGCGCGCGCATCTTCCAGCTAGCGGCCAGTGCCAAACTGCCCGCCATCTACCAGTGGCCAGAGGCCGCGCGCGAGGGCGGATTGATGGCCTACGGGCCGAGCCTGGATGCGATGAATCGCCAACTCGCCGGCTACGCGTCGCGCATCCTGGCCGGCGCCAAGCCGGCCGACCTGCCCATTGAACAACCGACGCGGTTTGAGCTGGTTATCAACTTGAAGACCGCCAAGGCGCTGGGCATCACGATCCCGCAGGCGCTGCTGGTGCGGGCGGATGAGGTGATTCAATGAATCTTCGTCGCGGAGTGCCCAAGACGCGCAGGTGATGTTGGGCTTGCGCGCACTCGACGGCTACACCGTGGCCTTGAGCCTGGCCGGCGCGCGCGCCTACCGCATGATCGTGGCCACCACGCTGGACGGTGCGCCGCTGAGCATCGGTGGCCTGGGCCCGCTGTGGGCGGTGGTTGACGCTGATCGCCTGCCGGCGTTCAAGCGCAAGCCGCGCAAGAAACGTTATGGGCTTTGTCCCTGGGGGCTTTATTACATCGAGGTGAAGGCGGCATGAACCCGGCGCAAGCGCCGCGTGTCCACTCAAAGCTTTCGTCAAGGCTTGGACGCGCTGCCTGGCGCTGCCGCCGCCGGCCCGATCAAGCCCAGGCTGAGCGCCGTGCCCAGCAACACCACTGCGCCGCCCAGCACCATTTGCAGCGTGATGGCCTCGTCCAGATAAAACGAGCCCGACACCATGGCCACCACCGGGTTGAGGAAGGTCACCGACATGGCGCGCACCGGGCCGATGTTGCGCAGCAGGCGAAAGTAAACGATGAAGCCCAGGCCCGAGCTGGCCACCCCCAAAAAGGCCAGCTCAGCCCAGGCGCGCGCATTGGGCGGCTGCACCGGCCAGTAGGCCACGGCGAAGGGCGCCAGGAAGATGCTGGCTGCGGCCAGGCTGCCCACGGTGAGGACCAGCGGATCCACTGCACTGAGATGTTTGCGCGTGTATTGCGCACCCAAGCTCCAAGACAGCGAAACCAGCAACACCGCCGCCACAGCGAGCAGCCCGGCGCTCGACTTGAATGACACTGTGCCCCACATCAACAGGGCCACACCGCCAAAGCCAAGCACCAGGCCGGCTGCGCGCCAAGCACCCATGCGCTGTTTGAGCCAGTAGTGCGCGATGAGCGCGCCGAACAGCGGCGCGGTGGCGTTCAACACCGCCATCAAGCCGGCCGTGATGTGCAGTGAGGCAAAGCCCAGCAGCATGAACGGCGCGGCGGTGAAGGGAATGCCCAGAATCAACATTTGCCTGGGGTGGGCGCGCAAGGCGGGCCAGCCGCCGCGCCACAGCAGCAAGGGCAGCAGCAGCACGGCCGCCAGCCCCATGCGCAAGGCCACCAGGGGCGCCGGGCCGAATGCCGGCACGGCCGCGCGCATGAACAGGTAGGCCGCGCCCCACAACACGGCGAGCAGCAACAACTCAAAGACATCGCGGGCACGCATGGCCCCAAGCGTAAGCGATGCGACTTCTATACTGACCCTTCGCCCCTTCTCTCAATACCTGCCCTGGAGCCCCGTCATGCGCGACTATCTGAAGTTCTATATCAACGGTGTCTGGGTGGAGCCGTTGGCGGCCAAGACGCTGGACGTCATCAACCCCGCCACCGAGCAAAGCGCCGGGCGTATTTCATTGGGCAGCGCGGCTGACGTAGACCTGGCTGTGAAAGCCGCGCGCGCCGCCTTCGCCAGCTATTCACAAACCACGCTGGCAGAGCGCGTGGCCCTGCTCGAACGAATCGTTAGTGAGTATCAAAAGCGCCAGGCCGACATGGCCGCGGCCATCACCGAAGAGATGGGCGCGCCGGTGGCGCTGGCGCAAAAGGCGCAAGCCGTGATGGGCCTGGCCCATGTTCAATCAGCCCTGGCGGTGTTGAAGGACTACCGCTTTCAAGAGCTGCGCGGCAGCACCATGCTGGTGAAAGAACCGATCGGCGTGTGCGCCTTCATCACGCCGTGGAACTGGCCGGTCAACCAGATTGCCTGCAAGGTGGCGCCGGCCCTGGCCGTGGGCTGCACCATGGTGTTGAAGCCTTCCGAGATTGCGCCGTTCTCAGCGCAAATCTGGGCCGAGATCATGCACGCCGCGGGCGTGCCAGCCGGCGTGTTTAACCTGGTGAATGGCGACGGGCCCACGGTGGGCGCGGCGCTTTCCAGCCACCCGGAAGTGGACATGGTGAGCTTCACCGGCAGCACGCGCGCCGGCATCGAAGTGGCGCGCAATGCCGCGCCCACCGTGAAGCGCGTGCACCAGGAACTGGGTGGAAAGTCGCCCAACATCATCTTGCCCGACGCTGACTTCAAGCGTGCCGTGACCAGCGGCGTGCGCAGCGTGATGAACAACTCCGGCCAAAGCTGCAACGCACCCACGCGCATGCTGGTGCCGCGCGCGCGCATGGATGAAGCCCTGGCCATTGCCAAGGAAGTGGCCGAGAAAACCACAGTGGGCGCGCCCGACAGCGGCGCCGTGATGGGGCCGGTGGTCTCAAGCACGCAATGGGAAAAAATACAACGTTTGATTCAAGCCGGCGTTGCAGAGGGCGCCACGGTGGTGGCCGGCGGGCCGGGCAAGCCGGCGGGGCTGGAGACGGGCTACTACGTCAAGCCCACCATCCTGGGCCATGTGAACAACCAGATGAGCGTGGCGCGTGAAGAGATCTTCGGCCCGGTGCTTTCGGTGTTGGCCTACGACACGGTGGATGAAGCCGTGGCCATTGCCAACGACACGCCTTACGGGCTGGCGGCCTATGTGTCGGGCGCCGATGCTGAAGGCGCACGCAAGGTGGCCTCACGCCTGCGCGCCGGCCAGGTGAACATCAACAGCGCGCCGGGCGACATGATGGCGCCGTTCGGCGGCTTCAAGCAAAGCGGCAACGGGCGCGAATGGGGCGACCATGCGTTTGCTGAGTTCTTGGAAGTGAAGGCGGTCCTGGGGTATGCGCCGAAGGTGGCGGCCTAGTCTTGTTCGGCTTGTTCGTTGCCGGAGCGGCCACGCAGGTGTGGGGCATCGGGTAGAATGCGCGGCTCACACCCGACTCCGCATATGGCCACAAAACGCTCTACCGTTCCCGCTGTTTCGGATACCGGCGCGCGCTTGCGTCAAACGCAGGCGGAGTATTCCGCGGCACGGCCCAACAGCGGCCCGGGCTCCCGGCCCATGATGTCTAGCTCCAAAATGTACGTTTGCCGCAAGTGCCAGGCAAACTTCAAAACCGGCGACGGCAAGCCCGATCCACGCCTGCCTGGCCTGGGCAAGTGCAACAAGTGCCTGGCCGCGGCCACCGCTGTGGCGGCCTGAAGGTTTAAGACAACTCGGCGCGGCGCGGCAGATCCGCCCCGCGCCGTGAACACGTCAAAGCTGCCGCGCGCGCGGCAAATGCAAGCACTTCAGCCAGCACCGCGGCATTCAAACCACGCAACGCCGTGGCACTGAGCGCGCCGCGCTCAGCCAATGCGGTCAGCATGGCGGCCTGAAAGGTGTCGCCGGCGCCCACGGTGTCCACCACCACCACGCGCACCCCAGCCACTTCCTGTGCGCCGTGTGCTGTGAACGCGGTGGCCCCTTCGCCGCCGCGCGTCAGCACCACCAGCGCCACGCCCTGCGCCAGCCACTGCGCAGCCAAAACGGCTGCGTCCACGCCCGGGTACAGCAAGGCCAGATCTTCGTCGCTGATCTTTAGCACGTGGGTGCGCGGCAGCATCCAGTTCAGGGCGTCGCGCCAGCGTTCGATGTCGGGCTCAACGTTCAAGCGGATGTTGGGGTCATAGGCGATCAGGCTGCGCCGGTGTTCGCGTTCCACCAAGGCGCGCTGAGTCTGGGCCACCGGCGGCACCACCATGGCATAGCTGCCGAAGTGAAAGGCGCGCGCTGCGGCCGGCACCTGCAGCAGCGCGGTCAGGTGCACTTGGCGGTCGGCCGCCCCTTCGCCATAAAACGCATACAACGGCACGCCCTGCGCATTGAGCCCCACCAGGCTGAGGGTGGTGGGCGCGGCCACATGCTGGGTGCACGCGGTGCTGACGCCTTCGTCGCGCAGCGCACGTTCCAGACGCTGGCCCAGGAACCCGGTGGACAGCGCGCCGAAGAACGCCACCGGCTGGCCCAGGCGGGCCAGGCCAATGGCCACGTTCAGCGGCGAGCCGCCGATGCGCGCGTCCAGCGCGGTGCCGGTAGCGGTGTCGCCGGTAGCGAATACGTCCATCAGCGCTTCACCGCAAACCACGAACATGTCGTCTCCAAAAAGTAGTTGTAAACCTGGGGCCGTGTGCGCTGTGCATTGCGCCGCCGGGCATGCCGGTGCGCCGGCGGGAGGGCGCGAATATCGCCCGCGCGCCGCGCTTTGACCACCGGGTAATCCATTAATCAATCCACTTGATTTATTTATCAAGCCTGGCCAGAATCGCCCCCCGCCAAACCTGCAAACCGCGCAGCGCCCGCGCCCTTCACGCCCTCAACCATCCGGAGACAACCCTCATGCACACCCAGACCCTGATCGCCGTTGTGGCTGCCGCCTTGCTGAGCAGCGGCGCCGCCCTGGCCCAAAAACAGCCCGTCATCGGCCTGATCACCAAGACCGAAACCAACCCCTTCTTCGTGAAGATGAAGGAAGGCGCGCAGGCCGAAGCCAAGAAGCTCGGCGCCAAGCTGATGACCGCCTCGGGCAAGAAAGACGGCGACACCGCCTCGCAGATCACAGCGATTGAAAACATGGTCACGGCCGGTGCCAAGACCATTCTCATCACCAGCAGCGGCGACGCCATCGGCCCGGCGGTGAAGAAGGCCCAGGCCAAGGGCGTGCAAGTGATTGCGCTGGACAGCCCGTTCGAAGGTGCTGATGCCCTGTTCGCCACCGACAACTACAAGGCCGGCGTGCTGATCGGCCAATACGCCAAGGCCGCGCTGGGTGGCAAGCCGGCCAAGATTGCCATGCTCGACCTGTTCCCCGGCCACCCGGTTGGTGCGCAGCGGCACAACGGCTTCATGAGCGGCTTTGGCCTGAAGGCGAATGATGCCAAGAGCAACGAGCTGAGCGCCACGCCTGAAACCGTGTGCGCCGGCGACACCGACGGCAACCAGGCCAAGGGCCAGACGGCGATGGAAAACTGCCTGCAAAAAGACCCGGCGATCAACGTCGTCTACACCATCAACGAGCCGGCCGCTGCGGGTGCCTACAACGCGCTGAAGAAGGCCGGCAAGGACAAGGGCGTGATCATCGTGTCTGTCGACGGCGGCTGCGCCGGCATTGCTGACGTGAGCAAGGGCGTGATCGCTGCCACCAGCCAGCAATACCCGCTGAAGATGGCCGCCATGGGCGTGGCCGCGGGCGTGGAATACGCCAAGGGTGGCAAAAAAGCCAGCGGCTATGTGGACACGGGCGTGACGCTGATCGCCAACAAGGCCGTGGCCGGCGTGGACAGCAAGGACGTCAAGACAGGCACCGACCTGTGCTGGGGCAAGAAGTAACTTCTTGCTGAAGCGGCGCCGGCAACGGCGCCGCGGTTTCCCCGTTCGAACAGCGCTTGAACCGTGGGCCTTGTGGCTCCGGTTCAAGCGTCTGCATGGCAAAAAGCCGAGGTTGCGATGAGTGCCATCAAAGACAAGCTACCGCCCTTGAGCCAGTTCGGCCCCTTTATCGCCCTGGCCGTGGCCAGCGCGGTCTTCGGTACCACCACGGACAACTTCTTTACCGGCGCGAACTTCGCGCTGATCCTGCAGCAGGTGATGGTGGTGGGCGTGATCGCCATCGGGCAGACGCTGATCATCCTCACCGCCGGCATCGATTTGTCGTGCGGCATGTTGATGGCCCTGGGCAGCATCGTCATGACCAAGTTCGCGGTCGAACTCGGCATGCCGCCGGCGCTGGCCATTCTGTGCGGCATCGCCGCCAGCATGCTGTTCGGCCTGGCCAACGGCCTGCTGGTCACGCGCATCAAGTTGCCGCCGTTCATCGTCACGCTGGGCACCTTCAACATCGCGTTCGCCATCACGCAGCTCTATTCGTCAGCGCAGACCGTGAACGAAGTGCCCGAGATGATGACCTGGCTGGGCAACACGTTCGATGTCGGCGGCACGCAGATCGCCTATGGCGTGGTGTTGATGTTGCTGTTGTACCTGGGCACCTGGTTCTGGTTGCGCGACACGGCATCGGGCCGCCACGTTTATGCCGTGGGCAACAACCCCGAAGCCACACGCCTGGTGGGCATTCCCACCGATCGCGTGCTGCTTGGCGTTTACGTCCTGGCCGGTTTGTTCTACGGCATCGCGGCCCTGTTAACCGTTGCTCGCACCGGTGTGGGCGACCCCAACGCCGGGCAGACCGAAAACCTCGATGCCATCACCGCCGTGGTGTTGGGCGGCACCAGCCTGTTCGGCGGGCGCGGCATCGTGCTGGGCTCGCTGGCCGGGGCCATCGTGGTGGGCGTGCTGCGCAATGGCCTCACGCTGATGGGCGTGTCCTCGGTCTACCAAGTGTTGATCACCGGCATTTTGGTGATCCTGGCCGTGGCGGTGGATCAACTCTCGCGCAAAGGGGGGCGTTGAATGACCGCGCATCAAATCGTCATGCAGGCCACTGGCCTGGTTAAGCGCTATGGGCAGGTCACGGCGCTCGATGGCTCTGACTTCGAACTGCGCGCCGGCGAAATTTTGGCCGTGATCGGCGACAACGGCGCGGGCAAATCTTCGCTCATCAAGTGCCTGTCGGGCGCCACGATTCCTGATGAAGGCCAGATCGTGCTTGATGGCCAGCCGATCCACTTCAAGAGCCCGATCGATGCGCGGCGCATGGGCATCGAAACGGTCTATCAAGACCTGGCCGTGGCCCCAGCCATGACGATTGCCGAGAACCTGTTCCTGGGCCGCGAGCTGCGCCGCGAGGGCTGGGCCGGCAGCGTGCTGCGCATGCTCGACAAGAAGAAGATGCTGGAAGTGAGCATCGCGCGCATGCAAGACCTGAAGGTGGGCATTCGCTCGATGACGCAGGCGGTGGAAACACTGTCCGGCGGCCAGCGCCAATGCGTGGCCGTGGCGCGCGCGGCGGCCTTTGCCGAACACGTGGTGATCCTCGACGAGCCCACCGCCGCGCTGGGCGTGAAGGAAGGCAACATGGTGCTCGAACTGATTCGCCGCGTGCGCGACAAAGGCCTGCCGGTGGTGCTGATCTCGCACAACATGCCGCATGTCTTCGAGGTGGCCGACCGCATCCACGTGGCCCGCCTGGGCCGGCGCGCCGCGGTGCTGAACCCGAAGAAGATCAGCATGAGCGACACCGTGGCGGTGATGACCGGCGCGCTGCCGCCGGAGCAAATTCCGGCCGAGTGGTTGGCGCATTGAACCGAGATTGACGAAATCCCATGTTGAAAGGCATCGACCCCCTGCTCACTCCCGAGTTGCTGAAAGTGCTGGCCGAAATGGGCCATGGCGACGAGATCGTCATCGCTGACGCCAACTTCACCGCCACCACCCTGGGCCGTGGCAAAGCGGTGCTGCACCTGCCGGGCCTGGGTGTGCTGCGCGTGTGCCACGCCGTGCTGTCGCTGTTGCCACTGGACGAAGCGGTTAAGGAGCCGGTGGCCTACATGCAGGTGAGCGGCAGCCCCGAGGGTTACCGCAGCGCGGTGCAGCGCGACGTCATCGCCAGTCTGGCCGCAGCCGGCCTGGCGCAGGCCGCGCAGTGCCGGGCCACCGAGCGCTTCTCGTTCTACGAGCGCGTGAAGGCCGCGCACGCCATCGTGCTCACCGGTGAGTTGCAGCCCTATGCCAACTTCATCTTCAAAAAGGGCGTCATCGGGGCCGCGCTTGTTGCGTGAGCGTGGTGCCGCGCAAGGCGCTGCGGGCCCCGACACCGCGGCGCGCCTGAAGCCGCGCGGTTCCAGCCAGGGCGGCCTGCGGCAGTACAACGAACGGGTCGTGCTGCATGCCATCCGGCTGCACGGCGCGCTGGCCGGGGCCGAGCTGGCGCGGCTGACGCACCTCACAGCGCAGACGGTGTCGCTCATCACCAAACGGCTGCTCGACGACGGCCTGCTGCTCAAGGGTGAACCCGTGCGCGGCAAGGTCGGCCAGCCCGCTGTGCCCTTGTCGCTCAACCCGGACGGTGCCTACGCCATCGGCATCAAGGTGGGGCGGCGCAGCCTTGATGTGCTGCTGGTCGACTTCAGCGGCGACAAGCGCCGGCGCTGGCAACTCGACTACGCCTATGCCGACCCCGACCTGCTGCTGGCCAACATCCGGCAGCGCCTGAAAGACATCCGGCGCTTGCTCGGGCCGGCGGCCTGGGCCCGCGTGCAGGGCGTGGGCATCGCCGCGCCGCTGGCCATGGACGGCTGGCAGCAGCTCCTGGGTTTCCCGCCCGAAGTGGCACAGAAGTGGCGCCGCATCGACCTGGCCCAAGCCGTGGCCACGTTCACCACGCTGCCGGTTGAGCTGATCAAGGACACCGCCGCGGCCTGCGTGGCCGAACTGGTGGCGGGGCGCGGACGCAGCATGAAGAGCTTCCTTTACGTCTTCGTCGACACCTTCATCGGTGGTGGCCTGGTGCTCGACAGCCACCTGCGTGGCGGCCTGCACGGCAATGCCGGGGCGATCGGCTCGCTGCCGCTGTGGACGGCGCCGGGTGGCCGCGCCGGCGCTGCCGCGCCCGATCAACTGCTCAGCGTGGCCTCGTTGTTCAACCTCGAACAAGCCTATGCCGCGGCCGGGCTGGACGCGGCAGCGGCGTCCGACGCGCGGGCCCTGCAGGCCCCCTGGCTGGCGCACACCCGGCACTGGCTGGCGCAAGCCGGCACGGCAGTGGCCCAAAGCATCAACACCGCGGCCTGCCTGCTCGACCTGGAAGGCGTGATCCTCGACGGCTCCTTCAGCCGCGAGTTGCTCGCCGCGCTGCTCGAACACACGCATGCGGGTCTGGCCAGCTACAACTGGGAAGGCGTGTTCCAGCCGCAATTGATGGCCGGAACCATCGGCTCCGATGCGCGCGCGATGGGCGGCGCGCTGTTGCCGCTGTATGCCAACTTCGCACCCGACCGCGACCTGTTCCTCAAGGCCGCGCCGTAAGCCCGCCGGGCCGCCATGGGCCACGAAGGGGCCCCTGCGGGCCCTGGGCGAACACCGGAGTGCGCAGCACGAAGGTACTCCAGTGAACGTGCATGCTCGGGCTTACCCGCAGCAGCGTAGGTAGCCACCTATCACCTGGGGTCTTGGCCTGAATGAAATACTGTCCTGGACAGCGGCAAACATAGTCGCTGCAAAAAACACAGGCCCACACAGGCCCCTTCAGCCAGGAGACAAGATCATGCGCGTGATTCCGATCCGCCAAGCTGCCGCATCCGCGGCCACTTGCAACGAAGGCAACGAAGACTCGGGCGAAGTGCCCAAGCTCCATCTGCCGCTGGTGCGGCGCAGTTTTCTCAAGGGGTCAGGCGTGCTGATCGGCACCTTGGCCATCGGCAGCCCCTTGCTTGCGTTGGCGCCCTCGCGCGCATGGGCGCTGGAACTCAAAGCGCTCACGCAGGCCGAAGGCGAGGCGATCCTGAAGATGGGCCGCACGCTGTTCCCGCACAAGAAGTTGCCCGACGCGGTGTACGCGCTACTGGCCAAAGACATGGACGCCGCCGCCGCGGGCGACGCCAAGACCGCGCAGATGTTGCGCGACGGCGTGGCTGCGCTCAACCAGGCCAGCGGCGGCAGCTTCGCCAAGGCCAGTGATGCCAAACGTTTGGCCGCGGTCAAAGCCATCGAAGGCAACCCGTTCTTCGCCGCCGTGCGCGGCAAGTGCGTCACCTCGCTGTACGACAACGACATGGCCTACAAGGTCTTCGGCTACCCCGGCTCAGCCTGGGAAAAAGGCGGCTACATCACCCGTGGCTTCCAGGATTTGAAGTGGCTGCCCGAGCCTGATCGCCAGGCCAGCCCCAAGCCCTACATGGGCTGAACGCTTCAAACCAAAACTGGAGACCAGACCATGGCAAAGATCGAACTCAACGACGGCTCGGCCGTCGTCATCATCGGCTCGGGCGCGGGCGGCGGCACGCTGGCCAACGAACTGTGCCAAAAGGGCGTGAAAGTGGTGGTGCTGGAAGCCGGCGCGCTGCAAAGCCCGGCCAGTTTCATCAACGACGAATGGAAGTCCTTTGTGCAGCTCGCCTGGCTCGACCCGCGCACCACATCGGGCAACTGGCGCGTGGCCAAAGACTTCGCCGGCCTGCCGGCGTGGATCTGCAAGACCGTGGGCGGCAGCACCACCCACTGGGCCGGCGCGTCACTGCGTTTTCAGGAGCATGAATTTAGGCCCGCACCACCTATGGCGAGATTGCCGGTGCCAACCTGATGGACTGGCCCGTCACCTTGCAAGACATGGCGCCCTGGTATGCGCGTGCTGAAGACAAGATGGGCGTCACGCGCACCAACGGCATTCCGGGCCTGCCGGGCAACAACAACTACAAGGTCATGCACGCCGGCGCCAAGAAGCTGGGCTACAAGAACGTGCACACCGGGAACATGGCCATCAACAGCGAGCCGCGCGATGGCCGTGGGCGCTGCATGCAACTGGGCTTTTGCTTCCAGGGATGCAAGAGCGGCGCCAAATGGAGCACGCTGTACGTTGAGCTGCCCAAGGCCGAAGCCACCGGCAACCTCGACTTGCGGCCCGAGTCGCACGTGGTGCGCATTGAGCATGATGATGCCGGCAAGGCCAACGCCGTGGTCTACCGCGACAAGGCCGGCGCCGAGCAGCGCCAGAGTGCCCGCGTGGTCTGCGTGGCCGGCAACTCGATCGAGACGCCACGTTTGCTGCTCCTTTCAGCGTCGAACAAGCACCCCGATGGCCTGGCCAATTCATCGGGCCAGGTCGGGCGCAACTACATGCGCCACATGACGGGCTCGGTCTACGCCGCCTTCAAGCAGCCGGTGCACATGTACCGCGGCACCACCATGGCCGGCATCATTCAAGACGAAGCCAAGCACGACACCAAGCGTGGCTTTGCCGGCGGCTATGAGATGGAGACCCTGGCCCTGGGCCTGCCGTTCATGGCTGCGTTCCTGAACCCGGGTGATTGGGGCAGCGAATTTGCCTGGTGGATGGACCATTACGCCAACACCGCCGGCATGTGGTTGGTGGGCGAAGACATGCCGCGTGCCAGCAACCGCATCACCTTGAACAAGGATGTGAAAGACAAATACGGCAACGCCGCGCCCAACGTGCACTTCGACGATCACCCCAATGACGTGGCCATGCGCAACCATGCATTCGAGCAGGGCGAAAAGGTCTACAAGGCGGCCGGCGCCATCAAGACCTTGCGCACGCCGCCCTACCCCAGCACGCACAACCTGGGCACGTGCCGCATGGGCAGCACGGCGCGCGACAGTGTGTGCAACGCCTTCGGCCAGACCCATGACGTGGCCAACCTGTTCATCTCCGACGGCAGCCAGTTCACCACAGGCGGGGCCGAGAACCCCACGCTGACCATCGTGGCCCTGGCCATGCGCCAGGCCGACCACATTGCCGCGCGCATGAGCCGGCGCGAACTCTGAAGGAGCAGCCATGTGCGAATACTTCGTCAAGGCCGACCCCATTCAGTACGAACAGCGCTCGCGCACGATCCGCATCCACGGTGTGCTGACCAGCATTCGCCTGGAGAACATGGTGTGGGACACCCTGGCCGAAATGGCCGAGGAAGAGGGCCGCACCACCAACAACCTGATCGTGCAGTTCCACGACGAGATCCTGGCGCACCGCGGCGAGGTGCCCAATTTCGCGTCGTTCCTGCGCGTGACTAGCATGCGTTTTCTGCGCCGCAAGCTGACTGAAGCCGAGCGTGCCGTCGACCGCGAGGCCGGGGTGTTGCGCCCAAACGCCGGCGCCCCAGTGTTGGCCTTGAAATTGCCCAAGGTCGTCGCTATGGGGCGGCGGCCCTGATCGGGCTGTCAAGCAAACAGCAGTCACGCCAAGCCATGGTCAAAGTCATCCACGCCATGATCCGGGTTATTGATCTGGATAAGTCACTTCAGTTTTACGCTGACGTGCTTGATTTGAATGAAGCGCATCGTTTGGACTTCCCCGATTTCGCCTTGGTGTACCTGCGCAATGCGGCGAATGACTTCGAGATCGAACTCACGCTCAACAAGGGGCGTACCGAGGCCTACACGCATGGCACGGGCTACGGCCACATCGGTGTCGTGGTGCCAGACGCCGCAGCCAAGCATGCCCAACTCGTGGCCAAGAACTACGAGGTTTCCCCTGTGAAGGAATTCAAACAGGCAGACCAGTTGCTGGCGAGGTTTTTCTTCATTCAAGACCCGGATGGCTACAAGATCGAAATGCTGGAGCGGCATGGCCACTACCAGTGATGCCCCCGCGTTCATGTTGAACGCACAACTCAAACGGAGACGAGCATGACCTTGAAGCGCAAAACCCTGGCGTTGAGCCTGGTGATGAGTGCCTGCTGGCTGGCCAGCGCCGCGCACGCCCAGCAAAACATCGACAAGCTCAAGCAGATGAAGGTCGCCACGGCCGACCTGAACATTCCCCTGGTGCCGCAGACCGGCCGCAATGCCGACCAGCTGCGCGAAAACCTGAAGAAGGTCAAGCTGCCGCCCGGCTTCAAGATCGACCTGTACGCCATCGTGCCCGATGCGCGCCACATGGCCATCGCGCCGTCGACCAACATGCTGTTCGTGGGCACGCGCAAGACCACCGTGTGGGCCGTGACCAACCGCAACTCGGGCGACATGGCCACCGAAGTGAAGTCGTTTGCGCCCTCGCTGAAGTTCACCAACCCCAACGGCGTGTGCTGGACGAAAGATGGCTTCCTGATCGTGGCCGAGCACAACCGCGTGCTCAACTTCCCCGCCGCCGAGTTCTTCTATGAAGGCCCCGATGTGGCCGTGATCGAAGTGGCAGGCCAGGGCAAACTGATCCCTGAAGAGGAAGAGTCGTACAACCACGGCGCGCGCACTTGCCGCATCGGGCCCGACGGCCAGCTCTACATCACCCTGGGCCAGCCGCACAACGTTCAGCCGCGCGACAAGCTTGCCCTGTACGACAAGGTTGGCATCGGTGGCATCGTGCGCATGAACCCGTTTGACGGCAGCAAGCGCGAAGTCTTCGCCCTCGGTGTGCGCAATTCGGTGGGGCAGGATTTCAACCCCAAGGACGGCAGCCTGTGGTTCACCGACAACCAAACCGATGGCATGGGTGACGACATTCCGGCCGGTGAAATCAACCGCGCCACCCGCGCCGGCCAGTTCTTCGGCTACCCCTGGAAGCAGGGCCGCACCCGCATCACCGACCACGGCTACGACAAAGACCCGCTGCCGAACAACATCACCGACCCGCAGGTCTACACGGAAGCGCACGCGGCTGACTTGGGCATGACCTTTTACGCCGGCCGCATGTTCCCGGCCAAGTACCAGGGCGGCATCTTTTCGGCGCAGCACGGCTCGTGGAATCGCACCAAACCGATCGGCGCGCGCGTCATGTTCACCAGCCTGAAAGCCGACGGCACGGCCGACAAGACCGAGGTCTTTGCTGACGGCTGGCTCGACGACGCCATGGGCATCTACCGCGGCCGCCCGGTCGATGTGGCGGTGATGAAAGACGGCTCGCTACTGGTCTCAGACGACTACGCCGGCGCGCTGTACCGCATCACCTACAACCCTTGAAGTGACTTGTCGGGCCGGCCGCGAACGCCGGCCCGCAGCACACGCGGGCGCAGCCGAAACGCTGCGCCCGTTTTTTTATCTGCGAGTGACATTGCCCACCATGACAACGCCAAAACTGTCTTTCCCACTGCGCACCGCCAGCTTGTTGGCCGCGCTGCTTGTCGCACCGGGCGCCCAGGCCGCCGGCGAGATCGAGGCCGGTCGCACCAAGGCCCAGGCCTGCGCCGTGTGCCATGGACAACTGGGCCTGTCGGTCATGCCCGACGCGCCCCACCTGGCAGGCCAGCCCGCTATGTACCTGGCCGCGCAACTGAAGGCTTACCGCAGTGGCAAGCGTGCCCATGAAGTGATGGGCGTGATGGCCAAGCCGCTGACCGATGACGACATCGCGCTGCTGGCCGCCTGGTACGCCGCGATCAAGGTGGAAGTGCAGGCGCCGAAGTAGGCGCACGGATTCAGAGCCTGTGAATGAATCCGACGCGCCCGAGCGGGTGCTCCAGACGGTGTCGATCTAGGCGCAAAGCACAGCCATAGCTCGGGCTATGGCGAGCATTTGCAACGACGAGCGGCGCCGGCTGGGGCGGCCGAGCGGGTGTGCT
>JAYUQE010000100.1:0-2054 GCA_043756905.1 Burkholderiales bacterium
GCGCCGGCACTTGCAACCCCACCAGGATGCGCCCGTGATCGGCGCCCTGGTTGCGGTAGTGAAACAGGCTGATGTTCCAGCCCGGGTGCATCGACGACAAAAACCGCATCAGCGCGCCTGGCCGCTCCGGGAAGACGAAACGGAACAGCCGCTCGTCGCGCGCCAGTTCGGCGCGCCCGCCCACCATGTGGCGCACGTGTTCCTTGGCCAGTTCGTCGTCGGTGAGGTCGACGGTGGCAAAGCCGTGGCGCTGGAAGTTGCGCGCGATGCGCCCGGCCTCTTCACGGCGCTGGATCGCCAGGCCGACGAAGACATGCGCCTGGTTCGCGTCAGAGATGCGGTAGTTGAACTCGGTCACCTGGCGTGGCTGCGCCGGCGTGCCGATCAGGCCGCACAGGCGCTTGAACGAGCCCTGCCGCTCTGGAATGGTCACCGCGAACAGGGCTTCACGCTGCTCGCCGAATTCAGCCCGCTCGGCCACGAAGCGCAAGCGGTCGAAGTTCATGTTGGCGCCGGTGGTCAGCGCCACCAGCGTCTTGCCCTTGAGCTTGTGCATGTGCGCGTACTGCTTCATGCCGGCCACGCTCAAGGCACCTGAAGGCTCCAGGATGCTGCGCGTGTCCTGAAAGACGTCCTTGATGGCGGCGCAGGCGGCGTCGGTGTCGACCAGCACGAAGTCATCGACCAGCGCGCGCACGATGCGAAAGGTTTCCGCACCCACCATCTTCACCGCTGTGCCGTCGGCAAACAGGCCCACGTCTGCGAGCTGTACGCGCTTGCCGGCCAGCACCGAGCGGCGCATGGCGTCGGAGTCGGCCGACTGCACGCCAATGATCTTGATCTCGGGGCGCACGGCCTTGATGTACGCGGCCACGCCGGCGATCAGCCCGCCCCCGCCAATGGGCACGAACACCGCTTCGATCGGCCCCTGGTGCTGGCGCAGGATCTCCATGCCGATGGTGCCCTGGCCGGCGATCACATCGGGGTCGTCGAACGGGTGCACGAAGATGAGGCCACGCTGCTGCGCCAGGCCGAGTGCATGCTGGTAGGCGTCTGAGTAACTGTCGCCGTGCAGCACGACCTCGCCGCCCAGCGCCTGCACGGCGTCGACCTTCACCTGCGGCGTGGTGTGCGGCATCACGATCAGCGCCTTGCAGCCCAGGCGCTTGGCGCTCAGGGCCAGGCCTTGGGCATGGTTGCCGGCCGAGGCGCAGATCACGCCCCGCGCCAGCTCGGCGGCGCTCATGTGCGCCATCTTGTTGTAGGCCCCGCGCAGCTTGAAGCTGAACACGGCTTGTTGATCTTCGCGCTTCAGCAGCACATGGTTGCCCAGCCGGCGTGACAGGCTGCGCGCGGGTTCCAGCGCGCTTTCGCGGGCCACGTCGTACACGCGAGCGGTGAGCACGCGGTTCAGGTAGGCCGCCCGGTCGCGCACGCCATAGCGGGCCGGGCTGGTTTTCTTATTGGTAGGGGAGGCGCGAGGCATGGCGAGTGGCAGCATCGCCACGGCGATGGGCAGGCAGTGCGGCCTGCGATGATACGAGCCGATGAAAAAGGGCCCGAAGCCGTGAAGCTGCGGGCCCAATCCACCATGGAGGCGGTGGAGGAGACAAAAGACAAGGGTAAACCCCTTGATGAAGCCGAGTCTAGCACCGCAATGTTGCGGCGCAATATGATCGTTGCATTCAGTCACTCTCAGGCGCGCGACCATGGAATGCACCGTCAATTGGATACCTGCCAGTGGCATGGGGTTTGTGGCCGAAACCGGCAGCGGCCACCTCTTGACCATGGACGGCGCCCCCGACGGCGGTGGCCGCAACCTGGCGCCGCGGCCGATGGAAACCTTGCTGTCGGGCGCGGCGGCGTGCAGCGCTTATGACGTGGTGTTGATCCTGAAGCGTGGCCGCCACGAAGTCACCGACTGCCAGGTGAAAGTGACCGCCGAGCGTGCTGACACCGACCCCAAGGTCTTCACCCGCATCCACATGCAATTCGTGGTGACGGGCAAGAGTTTGGCGGATGCGGCAGTGTCCCGCGCCATTGAGCTATCGCAT
>JAYUQE010000101.1:0-5246 GCA_043756905.1 Burkholderiales bacterium
CAAGAAGTGCTGGCCAAGCACGACGAAAACTACATGCCGCCCGAAGCCGCCACCGCGCTGGAGCGCGCGGCCAAGGCGCAGCAGCAGTCTCAAACCACGCTGAAGTAAGCCACGCTGAATCCATGATCCCCGAACTCGGCCATTTCGCACTCATCGTGGCGTTGTTCATTGCGCTGGCCCTGGGCGTGTTGCCCATCGCCGGGGCACATCGCGGTGTGCCGGCCTGGGTGGCGCTGGCGCGGCCGGCGGCGCTGGCGCAATTCGCGTTCGTGACCTTGGCCTTTGCCTGCCTGATGGCCAGCTTCGTGAACAATGACTTTTCGGTGGTTAACGTTGCCAATCACTCGAATTCGCGCCTGCCTGTGGCTTACCGCGTGGCCGCCACCTGGGGCAGCCATGAAGGCTCGATGCTGCTGTGGGTGTTCATGCTCAGCGGCTGGGCCGCTGCGGTGGCGCTGCTGTCACGCAACCTGCCGCAAGACCTGGTGGCCCGGGTGCTGGGCGTGATGGGGCTGGTGAGCATCGGTTTCCTGTTCTTCATCTTGTTAACGTCCAACCCCTTCGCCCGGCAGTGGCCGGTGGCCGACGGCAAAGACCTGAACCCGCTGCTGCAAGACCCCGGCATGGTCATCCACCCGCCCATGCTCTACATGGGCTATGTGGGGTTTTCGGTGGCCTTCGCCTTTGCCATCGCCGCGCTGCTGGCCGGGCGGTTTGACGCCGCCTGGGCGCGCTGGTCGCGGCCCTGGACGACTGCGGCCTGGGCCTTCCTCACCGTTGGCATTGCCCTGGGCAGTTGGTGGGCGTACTACGAACTCGGCTGGGGCGGCTGGTGGTTCTGGGACCCGGTGGAAAACGCCAGCTTCATGCCCTGGCTGGTGGGCACCGCCTTGATTCATTCGCTGGCCGTGGCTGAAAAGCGCGGCGCCTTCAAGGCCTGGACGGTGCTGCTGGCCATTGCCGCATTCTCGTGTTCGCTGCTCGGCACTTTCCTGGTGCGCTCGGGCGTGCTCACCTCGGTGCATGCCTTCGCCACCGACCCGGCGCGCGGCGTCTTCATCCTAATTTTTATTTGCATCGTGGTCGGCGGTTCGCTGGCGCTGTACGCCTGGCGCGCCGGCAGCATCGGCATGGGCGGGCGCTTCGACCGCCTGTCGCGCGAATCGCTGCTGCTGGTGAACAACGTGCTGCTGGGCACGGCCTGCGCCGCGGTGATGCTGGGCACGCTGTACCCGCTGGTGATCGACTCCCTGGGCCTGGGCAAGCTGTCGGTGGGCCCGCCGTACTTCGACGCCGTGTTCGCGCCGCTCATGGCGCCGGTGGTGCTGCTGATGGTGGTGGGCCCGCTGGCGCGCTGGAAGCAGGCCAGTTGGGCCGAGCTGGCGGCGCGGCTGAAGTGGGCCGCTGTGTTTGCCGCCGCGGTAGCTGTGATTGGGCCGCTGTTGGCCGGGCGCTTCAGCTTGGGTGTGGCTGCCGGGCTGTTCCTCGCGGCCTGGGTCTTTGCCGGCACGGCGGTGGCGGTAGCGCTGCGCGCGCGCGCCGAACCCGGTGCCGCATTCAGCACACGCCTCACACAGTTGCGGCAGGCGCCGCGCAGCTTCTTCGGCATGGTGCTGGCGCACGCCGGCATTGGCGTGTTCATCGTCGGCGTGACGCTGGTCAAAGGCTACGAGACCGAGCTGGATGTGAAGATGAGCATCGGCGAGCGCGTGGTCATGGGCGGGCATGAATTCGTGCTGCGCGGCGCACAGGAATTTGCCGGCCCCAACTTCAACGGCCTGCGTGGGCACTTCGAGGTCAAGCGCGAAGGCAGCGAGCGCAGCTTCAGCATGTTCCCTGAAAAGCGCATCTACGCCGTGCAGAAGATGCCCATGACCGAGGCCGCCATCGACATCGGCTTCACGCGCGACCTGTATGTCTCGATCGGCGAGGTGATCGACGCGCAGACCTTCACCGTGCGCCTGTACCACAAGCCTTTTGTCGACTGGATCTGGGGCGGGGCTTTGCTCATGGCGCTGGGCGGCGTGCTGGCGGTGGCCGACCGGCGCTACCGCATCAAATCGCGCAGCGCGCAACAGGCGGTTGAGGCGGTTGAAGCCGCCGTGCCGGTGCTGGCACCGCGCGGGCGGGCGGCATGAAGCTCAAGGTCTGGTTGCCGCTGCTGGCCTTTGCCGCGCTGGCCGCATTCCTGGCCGTGGGGCTGCGGCTCAAGCCCAGCGAAGTGCCGTCGCCGCTGATCGGCAAACCCGCGCCCGCCTTCACCCTGGCCACGCTGCACGATCCGGCCAAACAAGTGCGTGCAGCGGACTTGCACGGCCAGGTCTGGCTGCTCAATGTGTGGGCCTCATGGTGCGTGGCCTGTCGTGACGAACACCCCTTGCTGGTGGAACTGGCGGCGCAGAAGGGTGTGCCGATCTACGGCCTGAACTACAAGGACGAACCGGCCGCCGCCGTCAAATGGCTCAAGGAGATGGGTGACCCGTATGCCGCGTCGCTGATGGACGGCAATGGCCGCGTCGGCCTCGATTGGGGCGTCTACGGCGTGCCTGAAACCTTCGTCATCGACCGCGCCGGCCTGGTGCGCTTCAAGCACATCGGCCCGCTCACGCGCGAAGTCTGGCTGGCCAAGGTGCTGCCCTTGCTCAAGCAGTTGCAAGGCTGAGCGGCATGCGGCGCGCTGCGGTGTTGATCTTGTTGGCGCTGGCGCTGGGCCCCGCCCGGGCCGCCGACGCCGTGCCCACGGCGGCCGACCCGACACTCGAAGCCCGGGTGCAGGCCATCGCCGTGGAGCTGCGTTGCCTGGTGTGCCAGAACCAGACCGTGGCCGAGTCGACCGCGCCGCTGGCCATCGACCTGAAAGACCAGGTGCGCGAGCAGTTGCGTGCCGGCAAGAGCGAAGCCGCGATCCTGCAATTCATGACCGAGCGTTATGGCGACTTCGTGCTCTACCGCCCGCCGCTGAAGGCCAGCACGCTGCTGTTGTGGGGCGGGCCGGTGCTCATCCTGCTGGGTGGGCTGGCGTTGTTTTGGGCCACCTTGCGCCAGCGTGCGCGCGCCGCACCGCTGGCCACGCCCACGGCCCAGGAACGCGACCGCGCCGCCGGCTTGCTGCAAGGCGACGACACGAACTGACGGCGGCAGGCCCAGGGCAGCGCCGGCGGCGCGCCGCAACCGATCGGCGTGCAGGTGCGTGCCGCGCCGTTTGGCCGACCGGTCGTGTCAGCTCGAAACGCGGGGCCGCCATGCGGCGGCGAGCGCCAGCAGCGCGGCGCCGGGCAGCAGCGGGGCTTGCGCGGCGTGCAGGCTTGCCAGCGTCATGCCCGTGATGGCGCACCACAGCAGCGCGATCGGCCACAGCAGCCAGCGCCCCGGGTCGTTGCGGCCCCCAGCGTCCACGTGCAACACCACGAGCAGGCCCAGGGTGGCGAGCACGGTGGGGTCGGGCGCGAAGCCGAAGGCCTGCACCTGCGGCCACGGCCGGCCCAGGGCCAGGTCGAGCAGCGGGTGCAGGGCAAGCCCGAAAAACATCAGGCCAAGCCCAAGCCGGCGCGCGCCGCCCGCCGGGCGCCGATCGGCCGCCACGCTGCGCCCCCATGCGGCCCAACCCAAGAGCAGCACCGCCTGCACCGCGAAGGCCGCGCCAAACCAGGTTGCGGCCCAGTTGATGCTGGCAAAGCGTTGCCAGTGAAAGGCCCAGCCGACCCACAGCCACGCCGCACCGAACAGCGCGCAGGCCGCGCGCGGCGCCCAGGCACGGCCCTGCCACAGGGCCAGCCACAGCGCCAGGCCGAGGCCCGCGGCCAGTACTTGAGCTGGCCACACTTCAGCGTTGTAGCGCTCGAACAAACGGTAGTAGGTGCGCGCCGAAAAGAGCAAAAAGTCCGACGGCCGGTAGGTCCACCATTCGGTCATGGCTGATGACCGCTCACATCCGCACTACAGCGCCGCAACATGCGCCGCCATGCGCTGGCGCAGCGCCGCGTCAGGCATCGGGCCGCGTGCGGCGCCCAGGTTCTGCCGCACGTGCGCCACGCTGCTGGTGGCGGGGATGGCGCAGGTGACCGCCGGGTGCGAGACGATGAACTTCAAGACGAACTGGGCCCAGCCGTCGCAGCCCAGCTCGCTCGCGGCCCAGGCCGGCAGCGGGTGGCGGCGCAACGCTTCGAGCAATGCCCCTTCGCGGAAAGGCCGGTTGGCGATGACGCCGATGCCGCGCTCGGCGGCCAGCGGCAGCGCTCGCTGCTCGGCCTCGCGATCGAGCGGGTTGTAGGTCAGTTGCACAAAGTCCAGCGGCTGGCTGCGCAGCAAGGCCTCGATGTCGCGCTGGCGCCGCCCCTCCGAAGTGGTGATGCCCACATAGCGCAGCCGGCCGGCAGCTTTCAGCGTCAGCAGCGTGGGCAGGTGGACCTCCCAGTCGAGCAGGTTGTGGACTTGCAGCAAGTCGAACCGCGCCACGCCCCACAGACGGCGCGAGCGTTCGATCTGCTCGGGCCCGCGCGCGTCGCCGCGGCTTGACGAGACCCACACTTTGTCGGCCGCGAAGACCGGCGAGCGGGCCGCGCCGAGGCGCGCCAGGCCGTGGCCGATGGTGGCTTGCGACGAGGCATACATGGGCGATGAATCGATCATCCGCCCGCCCGCGGCGAAGAAGGCCTGCATCACATCGGCGCAGGCGTCTTGGGCCACCCGGTCAGCGCCGACGTTGAAGGTGATCCAACTGCCCAGGCCGACGACGGGGATGCGCTCGCCGCTGGACGGGATGGGTTTCGTGATCAGGCCCGGGTCGGTCTGCGCGCCGCTTTCCAACCCCCACCCGGCCGGCGTTGCCGCCGCGCCAAGCCGCAACAACAGGGCACGTCGAGCGGGGTTCATCGGGAGACCTTCGTGCTGCGCACTGCGCTGCGAGCCCCTTCGGGCGGCCGGGCGGGGCTCAACGCTGGCCCGCCTTGCGTCGCCCGCCTACTTGCGCAGCGGGTTGAGCAGCCCGGCGCGCAAGGCATCGAGCTGCGCCGCGCTGGGTGCGTCGAACCCCGTGATGCCGGCTTTTTGCGGCCCTTCCCAGAGCTTGGGGTCGGCACTGGCGCTGCGCAAGACATCGAGCACCGCCGCGACGCGCGCCGGCTCGACCGACTTGCGCGCAATCAGCACATACACCGGCCGCGCCGGGCCGGAATGGACAACCAGGTTGCCCTTGGCCTTCCAGTCGTTGGCCGCCTTGTCGCTGCGCAGCGTGGCCACGGCGGCAA
>JAYUQE010000102.1:0-2049 GCA_043756905.1 Burkholderiales bacterium
CTGACGCCGCCGCCGCGGTGGCTGCGCTGGCGCAAGCGCCGCAAGCCGCGTCGGTGCTGGTTAAAGGCTCGCGCTTCATGCGCATGGAGCAAGTGGTGAACGCCTTGCAGCAAGGAAGCCCCCATGCTCTATAGCCTGGCGCAGTGGCTGCAAGCCAGCTACCCCGAGCAGCTCGGCTTCCTGCGCGTCTTTCAATACATCACCTTCCGTGCGGTGATGGCGGCCATGACCTCGCTGCTCATCGGCCTGGCGTTCGGGCCCTGGGTCATCCGCCACCTGGGTGCATTGAAGATCGGCCAGCCGGTGCGCGAATACGCCATGCAAAGCCACCTGGCCAAGAGCGGCACGCCCACCATGGGCGGCGTGCTGGTGCTCATTGGCATCGGCGTGTCCACGCTGCTGTGGTTCGACTGGAGCAACCGCTTCGTCTGGATCGTCATGCTCGTCACCTTCGGCTTCGGCGCCATCGGCTGGGCCGACGACTGGCGCAAGGTGGTGCAGAAGAACCCTGAAGGCATGCCCTCGGGCGAGAAGTTCCTGTGGCAGTCGCTGATCGGCATCGTGGCCGCGCTCTACCTGGCGTTCAGCGTGTCGGAAACGTCCAACCTGCGCGTGGTGGAACTGTTCCTGCGCTGGGTGCAAAGCGGCTTCTCCAATGACCTGCCGCCCAAGGCCGACCTGATGGTGCCGTTTTTCAAGACCGTGAGCTACCCGCTGGGTGTGTTCGGCTTCATCACGCTCACCTACTTCGTCATCGTGGGTTGCAGCAATGCCGTGAACCTGACCGACGGCCTGGACGGCCTGGCCATCATGCCGGTGGTGATGGTGGGCACGGCGCTGGGCGTGTTCGCCTACGTGGTGGGCAACTCGGTGTACTCCAAGTACCTGCTGTTTCCCTACATCCCTGGCGCCGGCGAACTGCTCATCTTCTGCGCCGCCATGGCCGGCGCGGGCCTGGCCTTCCTGTGGTTCAACGCCCACCCGGCGCAGGTCTTCATGGGCGACGTCGGTGCGCTGGCCCTGGGCGGCGCGCTGGGCACGGTGGCCGTCATCACGCGCCAGGAAATCGTGCTCGGCATCATGGGTGGCGTCTTCGTGGCCGAAGCGCTGTCGGTGATGCTGCAGGTGAGCTGGTTCAAATGGACCAAGCGCAGAACGGGCAAGGGCCGGCGCATCTTCAAGATGGCGCCGCTGCACCATCACTTTGAAAAGTCCGGCTGGACCGAGACGCAGGTGGTGGTGCGCTTCTGGATCATCACCATGCTGCTGTGCCTGGTGGGCATGGCGAGCTTGAAATTGCGATGAGGCAGCTTCACGACATGAGGGTGCTGGTGCTCGGCCTGGGCGAGTCGGGCCTGGCCATGGCGCTGTGGTGCGCCCGGCATGGCGCGCAGGTGCGGGTGTGGGATTCGCGCGCGGCGCCGCCCCACGCCGTTGCCCTGCATGAAGCGGCGCCGCAGGCGGCGCTGTTCAGTGGTGCGCTGCAAGCCGCTGCGCTGGGCGCTGCGGCCCTGGTGCTCAAGAGCCCGGGCCTGGCGCCGCACGACGAGCGCATTGCCCCGCTGCTGGCCGCGGCGCGCGAGCGCGGCGTGCCGGTGCAGGGCGAGCTTGATTTGTTCACGCGCGCGCTGGCGGATCTGAAGACCGAACGCGACTACGCCCCACAGGTGCTGGCCATCACCGGCACCAACGGCAAGACCACCACCACCGCCATGACGGCGCTGCTGGTGCAGCGCGCCGGGCGCAGCGTGGCCCTGGCCGGCAACATCGGGCCGACCCTGCTGGACACGTTGTGGCAGCACCTTCCAGGCGAATTGCCGCAGGTCTGGGTGATGGAGCTGTCGAGCTTCCAGTTGCACGATGTGGCAGGCTTCGAGCCCAGCGCCGCCACGGTGCTCAACATCACCCAGGACCACCTTGACTGGCATGGCGACATGGCCGCCTACACGGCCGCCAAGGCGCGCATCTTCGGCACCCAGGGTTTGATGATTCTTAACCGCGACGATGAGGCCACGCTGGCCCTGCGCCCGGCGCCGCAGGCCGTGGCCG
>JAYUQE010000103.1:0-5235 GCA_043756905.1 Burkholderiales bacterium
GCGCGCAACGCGGTCGTTGCCGATCGTGATGGCCAACGTCTCGAACGCGGTCGCGAGCGGCTTCGTCGAGAGCCTGGCCCGGCCGGGCGGCAATATCACCGGCGTGACGGCGCAAAACGAAGTCGTGCTGGCCAAGTTGATTGAGCTGCTGCACGAGGCCGTTCCGGGCGCGCGGCGAATTGCCGTGCTGATGAACCAGACCAACCCTTCGTATGCAGCGTTCTGGGCCGCGGCACAAAGCGCCTGCGCCACGCTCGGCCTGGTAGCGCTGCGGGTCGTGGCGAGTGCGCCCGACCAGTTGGAAGCCGCCGCTGCGCAGGTTGCCGCCGAGCGGGCGCAGGCTGTGGTGGTGGTTGCCGACGGCATGTTCCTCACACAGCGGGCTCGACTCGAAGCGCTGCTGCGCCCGGCCCGGCTGCCGGTGGTCTATGCCTTGCGCCAGCACGTGGCGGGCGGTGGCCTGCTCAGCTATGCCGCCGACATCGCCGCCAATTACCGCTACGCCGCGACCTTTGTCGACAAGATCCTCAAGGGCGCCAAACCCGCCGACCTGCCGGTGGAACAGCCGACGCGCTACGAACTGGTGGTCAATCTGAAAACGGCCAAGGCGCTGGGAATCACGCTGCCGCTGACGCTGCTGGTGCGCGCCGACGAGGTGCTTGAATGAAGCGGCGCCCGTGGCTGCTTGCCGCAGGCGTTTCGCCACGCATTGCGCAACAGCGCTTCGTCTACACCCACGGTCCGAAGTGTCGTGATTTGGCATCAAACATGGTAGATTGTTTGACACTTTTTTTGACACAAAACTCGCCATGACTCATTGCGCCACCATCGACAGCGCCGGTCGCATCGTCGTTCCGGCAGCGGTGCGCCGCCGCCTCAACCTCACCCAGGGTTCGCGTCTGCGCATCGAAGTCGTGGCCGAACGCATCGAATTGACGCCCGAGTCCGCGCCCGAGCCGCTCAAACGCAAAGGCGCGCGGCTGGTTCTGGAGCCCAGCGGCAAGCCCAGCGACGCCGCTGCGCAGGTGCGCGCCGAGCGCGAGGCGCAAGCCCGGCGGGGCGGGCGGCGGTGAGCAACACCGCCAGCACCGGGCAGCGCTCGCTGCTCGATACCACGGTGATCCTGGCTTCGCTCGACCCCGACGAGCCGGCGCACGCGGCATGCGACCGCCTGGTCGCACAAGGCGGGCATTGCCTTTACGTGCACGCGCTGGCCGAGTCGTTCTCCATCCTCACCGGCGGCCAGCGCGCCCGCAAGCTCGACGCCGGCACCGCCTTTCGGTTGCTCGACGAAAGCGTGATGCCGTTTGTCCGCACGGTCAGCCTGACGGGCAAGGATGTGCTGGCGGCCCTGCGCGATGCCCGTGCGCGCGGCGTTCGGGGTGGCGCGGTGTACGACTATCTGCACCTCGTGGCGGCGCGCAAGGCCGGGCTGGACCGCCTGATCACCCTCGACCTGCGGCACTTCCAGGCCCTCGCGCGCGCCGGCGACCCGCGCATCGAGGCGCCATGAGGCCGGGCGGCACGTCGGCAGGGCCGGGGTGCGGTGAGTGCAGCCCGCGGGCCTCGAAGCGCGCGCGGGTGAAATTGGCGACCCTGGTGCGTCCGTGTGCAACGGGATCGCCCATCGCAAGGCGGCGGCCAATACGCTGCGCCGCGGGATGGCAGCACCCGGGCTTGCCCGGGCCGGCGAGGTGACCGGGTGATCGCACGCCGCACCCTGGTTCGCGCCGCTGCGGTGGTCGCCCAGTTCGAATTGATCGTCAAGCTGAAGACCGCACAAGCGCTCGGATTGACGATTCCGCAATCGCTGCTGCTGCGCGCCGACGAAATGATCGAATGAACCCGGCATCTGCGCTGAAGGCTTCCATGACCAAAGCCCGGCAGGCTCCCAGGCCGCGAGGTGCCGGCGAACTTTGGCATCAGCTTCGAGCACGCTGGCTGATTCCGCTGATCTGGCTGAAGGCTGATGCAGCGATGGCCCTGGCCTGTTTGCAGCGGCTGCCAACCCGCCTGGGCGCGGCCGCGCTGTGCCTGAGCCTGGCCACCTGCGCCAGCCCTGACGCGGCGCTGGTCGAAGTGGCAAGTGGCCTGGTGATTCGGGATGTGACCATCGTCAACACGCGCGATGGTTCACTGGCCGCAAACCGGGCCGTGGTGATCGACGCCGGGCGCATCGTGGCCATCCACGCCAACACGGTGGTGCGCACCGCGGCTGCCGTGCGGGTGGTCAGTGCCAGCGGCAAGTACCTGGTGCCCGGCTTCAACGACATGCACACGCACGCCCTGGTTAGCGCCGATCAACTGCCGAGTTATTGGCCGTTGATGCTGGCCAACGGCATCACCGGCATGCGGGAAATGTCGGGCTCTGAAGCCTTGATCAAACGCGCGCACAAGCTCAATGCCGACAGCGCGGCGGGTGTGGTCGATGCCCCCGAGGTGCTGCAAACGCCGGGCGACCTGGTCGGCCGGCCCCTGCCGCCGCCCGCCGCCACCGCGCTGGTGCAGCAGCAAAAGGCGCAAGGGGCGAGCTTCATCAAGGTGGTGAATGCCAACCGCGAAGGCCTGCTCGCCGTGCTGGCCGAAGCCAAGGCGCAAGGTCTGGGCGTGGCTGGCCATTTGGTGCCAGGCTTGAGCGCGGTGGAATCCAGCAACGCCGGCTGGCGCGCGATTGAACACCTGGGCGCGGGCTTCGGCATCTTGCTCGATTGCGCGGGTGAAGAAGCCGCCATTCGCAGCGCGGTGTTGGGCGGCCAGGGCGCAAGGCCGCCGTTCCCGCCCACCTTCGTGCTCAGCCCGATGCTGTATCGCGCGCTCGATGCGCCGTTCTACCAACGCACACTGGCCAGCTACAACGCAGACAAGTGCGAGGCCGCGGCCAAAACTTTCGCCAGGAACGACACCTGGCAAGTGCCCACGCTGCTGCGCCTGCGCACCATGCTCAACAGTGCTGACACGGCCACCCGAACTGATGCGAACCTGAGGTACGTTGACAAGACCACGCGCGCGCTGTGGGAGAGCCTGGCCGTGCAATACACGGTAAATGTGCCCGCTGCTGCGGCCGCCACTTTCAGCCAGTACTACACCGCGCAACGCGGCCTGCTCAAGCTGCTGCAGCGCAACGGCGCCAAGCTGCTGGCCGGCTCTGACGTGGGCGGCATCTGGGTCATTCCCGGCTTCAGCTTGCAGCAGGAATTTCGCGAGCTGGCGGCAGCGGGCCTCACGCCTTTGGAAGTGCTGCAAAGCACCACGCTCAACGCCGCAGAGTTCCTGGGCCGCAGCGCCAGCATGGGCACGGTGGAGGTGGGCAAGCAGGCAAACCTGGTGCTGCTGCACGCCAACCCGCTGGCTGATGTGGCCAACATGGACAAGATTGCCGGCATGTTCTTGAAGGGCCGCTACCTGCCGCTGGCCGCGCTGGAACAGGGCAAGACCGATGTGGCGGTGGCGCTGGAAAAGCAGCCGTTGCGGGGGCTGAGCTCGGCGCTGGACGCAGCGCACACGCATTGATCTGCGGCCACGCCGCAATGCGCCCGCCCCACCCCCCGAACACGGGCGCAACCCCTTTGACTCGGGGGGGTGCACGGCCATTTGCCGTTGATCTGTGTTGTTACATGTATACGATGATCTTGCACGTTGGGCCTGAGGCTGCTCGAAGACTTCAATCGCCCTGCCAACGGCACTGCCCCAACCAACCAGGAGTAAATGGATGATGAATCTTGCTCGTTTGACCGTTGCCGCCAGCATGGGCCTGTGTGCCTTGAACGCGGCCGCCGTGGATGTATCGGGCACCACGTCGGGTATCTGGGTGAACCCGGTTCCTGCCGTGGGCATCACGTCCACTGGCCTGGGCACCGCGAACGTCACATTTGGCAGCCCAGCCGATGAGGTGGGTCCGAATGCGTTCGCCTTTTCAGGCACCGCCTTTTCGTCACCCACCGAAGTGGCGTTCAAGGTGGGCAGCATGCGCTACTACAACGGCACCACGGCCGTGGGCTCCAATCCCGGAACCTTCGATCTGGCACTCACGCTGAGCTTTGCGGACGCAGCCATTGGCAACGTTGCGAGTAATTTCACGTTCCAGCTGGAGAGCACCACCAACGGCGGCGTCGACCCCGACGCCGACGCCGACTTCGTGACCCTGCCCAGCCCGTTCAGCGCCACCACGTTCACCATTGGCAGCACCAGCTACACGGTGAAATTCACCGGCTTTCAAAACGTGGTGGGCGATGGCTTCCTGACCTCGGATGCCTCGGTGCTGCATGTGCGCGAAGGCAGCTTTGCCACGGCTGACTTGTTCGCTTCCGTGACCACGGAAGTGGCAGCTATTCCCGAGCCGCAGACCTACGCCCTGATGGGCATGGGCCTGGCCGCCATGGCCTGGGTGGCGCGCCGGCGCAAGCACGCCGCGCATTGAGTTTGCCGGCGGCGGGCCGGCGTGTGCCGGCCCGCCGTGAAGATTCAGCGTTGGCCGCTGGCGGCTTGGTGCAGCCGCATCACCAGCCCCTTCGGCCCCATCGTGAAGTACATCTCTTCGCTGGCTTCGCCGCCGCCGGGGGCTTGCACGCTTTCAATGTTGAAGGCGGTGAGCAACATGCTCATGGCGACCTTCATTTCCAGCAGCGCCAGGTAGCGGCCCGGGCACATGCGCGGGCCGGCGCCGAACGGCATGGCCACGCGCTTGGCGTTGCTGCCCTTGGCGCTGCCGTCATCCAGCCAGCGCTCGGGCTTGAAGGCCAGCGGCTCGGGGAAGTGTTCCGCGCTCACGCTGTCGTGCCGGAACACGCCCCACAGCAAGGTGCCGGCGGGCACCTGCACATCGCCCAGGGTGGTGTCGCGCAAGGCTTGCAGGCTGATAAAGGGGGCCACGGGTTTGAGGCGCATGGTTTCGCTGATGCAGGCGTCCAGGTAGGGCAAGGCGTCGATCATCTCAAGCGTTAGGGCCTGCGGCCGGCCGGCGGCGGTGCCCAGCACGGCGTGGGCTTCCTCGCGTGCCCGGGCCAGGCATTCGGGGTGGCGGTGCAGCAGGTGGATCAGCCAGGCCAGGGTGTTGGCGGTGGTGTCTTCGCCGGCCAGCAGCATGGTCAACACATTGCCGGCCACATTGGCATCGCTGATGCCGCTTTCAGTTTGCGCTGCAACGATCATGCTTTGCAGCAGGTTGCGCGGGCGCTCGCGCAGCGCGGGTTCGCGCTCGAGCTCGGCGCGCGCCAGGGCCACGAAGCGGGCGATCTC
>JAYUQE010000104.1:0-2040 GCA_043756905.1 Burkholderiales bacterium
CCGGCGCTGCTGGTGCTGGACGTGATGATGCCGGGCATGACCGGCTTTGACGTGTGCCAGGCCTTGCGCGCCGACCCGGCCATGAACCCCATGCCGATCCTGCTGCTCAGTGCCAAGGGCCGCGACACCGACGCCGCCAAGGGCCTGGGCCTGGGCGCCAACGCCTACATGACCAAACCGTTTTCCACGCGCGAACTGGTGGCGCGCGTGCGTGCGCTGCTGGCGGGCGAATCGGCATGAAACCTCTAACGGCCACGCAGCGCCAGGCCCTGGCCATGGCCGCGCCCGCCGTGGCTTTGGCGCTGTGGCTGCTGGCCACGGCCGGCCTGTTGTGGGCCACGCTCGATGGCGCTGAACGCGCCGCCCTGGCCACGCTGCTGGCGCCGCGCGGGGCCATTGCGCTGGTGTGCTGGGTGGCCGCCGGCGCGGGCTGCGCGGTGCTGGTGCGCTGGCTGCTCGAACGCCATGCCGCCTTGCTGGCCCGCGCGCAAGACGAACTCGCCGCGCAGCGCGACCAGGCCCGCGCGGAGGTGCAGCGCCAGGTGGCCGAGGGCGCGCGCAGCATCGAGCAGGAACGCCAGCGCCTGGCCGCGCTGATGAGCGAACTCAGCCAGGCCGTGGTGGTGTGCAACCTCGACGGCATCGTGCTGCTCTACAACGAGCGCTCGCGCGCCCTGTTCCGCGGGGCGGCGGGCGGGGTCGGCGGGGGCGAGGCCATCGGCCTGGGCGGCAAGCAGGCCATTGGCCTGGGGCGCAGCATCCACAGCGTGCTCGACCAGGCCCAAATCGAGCATGCCGTGCAAGACGTGGCCACGCGCTTGAGTGCCGGTGAAGCCCGCCCGGGCACGCAGTTCATCACCGCCAACGCCAACGGTGCGTTGTGGCGCGTGCAGCTCGCCCCAGTGCGTGAAGCCGCCGCCCACGCCGAGCAAACCGCTGTCTTGAGCGGCTATGTGTTGATGCTGCAAGACATCAGCGCCGAATTCGACCAGGATGCGCAACGCGATGAGCTGTTGCAGGAGCTGATCGAAGGCAGCCGCGCCGCGCTGGGCACGGTGCAGGCGGCGCTGGAGATGCTGGCCTACCCCGACCTGGGTGCCAGCCAGCGCGAACGCTTCCAGGGCGTGGTGCGCGAGGAAGTGGGCCGCCTGGGCAAGCGCGTGACCCAGGTGGCGCAGCGCAGCGGGGCCGCGCTGCAACCGCGCTGGCCGCTGCACGACATGCCCGCCACGCAACTGCTGGCCGCCTTGAGCCGGCGCATCCAGGCCCAAACCGGCCTGGTAGCGCAAACCGCCACGGTGGCCGCCGACCTGTGGCTGAAGGTCGACAGCTTTTCGCTCATCCACAGCTTGAGTTCACTGGCCGCCCAGTTGGCCGGCGACGGTGCGGCGCAAGGCTTTGAACTGCGGCTGGCCCCCAGCGGCCGCCACGCCCAGCTTGAGCTGGCCTGGCCCGGCCCGGCGCCGAGCGCAGCCACTGCCGCGGCGTGGCAAAACGAGCCCCTGCGCGCCAGCGGCGCGCCCTTGACCTTGAACGAGGTGGCGCTGCGCCATGGCGGCGAGTGCTGGCTGGCGCAGGGCGATGGCGTGCTGCGCCTGTGCCTGCTGCTGCCCCTGGCCGCCGCGCCGGCCCAGGCCGCGCTGCCCGTCGTTGCAAGCGAACCGTCCGGCGCGGTCTACGACTTCGATCTGTTCGCCCGCACCGGCGCGCGCAGCGCCTGGGACGACCAGGCACTGAGCGCCTTGAGCTACACCGTCTTCGACACCGAGACCACCGGCCTGAACCCGTCGCAGGGCGACGAGATCATCCAGATCGGCGCCGTGCGAATCGTCAACGGCCGGCTGCTGCGCAATGAGCGTTTCGAGCAACTGGTGGACCCGCAGCGCAGCCTGCCCGGCGCGGGCATTGCCATCCACGGCATCACGCCGTTGATGCTGCGGGGCCAGCCGTTGATTGCCCAGGTGCTGCCGGCCTTTCATGCCTTTGCACAGGACACCGTGCTGGTGGCCCACAACGCCGCCTTCGACATGCGCTTTTTGC
>JAYUQE010000105.1:0-2039 GCA_043756905.1 Burkholderiales bacterium
CGGCGTGGCCCGCTTCTACACCGCCAACCGCCTGGTGGCGGGCGACAAGCCCACCAACTTCGTGGCGGTGCTGGACACCCCCTACACGGTGGCCGTCACGGGCGGGAAAAAGGTGCTGACGTTCGCCGCCATGCCCGCGGGCTTTGTGGGCCGCGGCTTCTTCGAGCGCATGTACGCCGAGCACAACGGCAGCGTCTGGTATGCCGGCAAGGACCATGTGCCGGCCAGCGGGTTGATGTGGTCGATCCGCCTCAACCAGCCGGCCTACGACGCGCTGGGCCAGGCGCTGCGCGTCAGCGGCAATTGATGCTGGCGGCGTGACGCCGTTGCCCTGAATCGCTGCGGCCTGCCGTCATGGCAGGCCGTCAGCAAACCGACACCCAACCGGCCGCGCCGGCGTAGACACGCCGCGCGGCCTTTTTCATGGCTGGCCGCTGGCGAAGCGACAGGTTTGGGGCGCGCTCAATCGGGCTTGATGCCCGCACGCTTGACGATGTCGCCCCACACCTTTTGCTGCTCGGCGATGAAGGCGGCGAACTCTTCGGGCGGGCCACCACCGCCGCTGGCGCCATCGGCGGTGAAGCGCTCGGTCACCGAGTTGCTTTTCAGCGCCTTGAGCGACTCTTCCTGCAAGCGTTTGACCACGTCGCGCGGCGTGCCCGCGGGCGCCAGGATGCCGTACCACTGCGACGTCTCGAAGCCCGGGAAACCCATCTCGGCCACCGTGGGCACGTCGGGCAACGCGGCCAGTCGTTTGGCCGTGCCCACCGCGATGGCGCGCAGCTTGCCGCTCTTGATGTGCGGCAACAGCGCGGGCAGGCCGGCGGATGACGCTTGCGTGCGCCCGGCCAGCAGGTCGGTGAGTTGCGGGCCGGTGCCGCGGTAGGGAATGTGGGTGATGAACAGGCCCGCCACCAGCTTCAGGTATTCCATCGCCAGGTGGCCGGCGCTGGCGTTGCCGGCCGAGCCGTAGTTCAACTGGCCCGGGCTTTTCTTCACGTGGGCGACGAATTCCTTGAAGTCGCGCGCCGGCACATCGGGGTGGATGACGAACAGGTTGGGCACCTTGGCCAGCAGCGTGACGGGCATGAAATCCCGGTTCACATCAAACGGCTGGTTAGGAAAGATGAAGGGGTTCACCGCCAGCGAACCCACGTGGCCCAGGATGAGGGTGTGGCCGTCGGGCGCGGCCTTGGCCACGTCTTGCATCGCCGGCAGGCCGGCGCCGCCGCCCTTGTTTTCAACGTACACCGTCTGGCCGAGTTGCTTGCTCAGCTCGTTGGCCACGGTGCGCGCCACGATTTCGCTGGTGCCGCCCGGGGCGAAGGGCACGACAAAGCGGATGGACTGGCGCGGCCAGGCGGTTTGCGCCGCAGCCAGCGTGGGCCAGGCCAGGGCGGAGGCGCTCAAGACGGTGCGGCGGGTCAGGGTCATGGCAGGTGATCTCTTGAGTTAACAATCTGATGGGTAACGTTAGAACTGATAGCGCCGCAAGCCACCATCCACCGGAATCACCGCGCCGGTGATGTAGCTGGCGCGCGGGCTGGCCAGGAAGCACACCAGGTTGGCCAGGTCTTCGGGCTCGCCATAGCGGGCCATGGGAATTTCGTTCTCGCACTGCCACTGCCGGTATTCGGGCGTGTAGTTGCGCAGGATCTGTTCGCTGTGAATGCGCCCGGGCGGGATGCAGTTCACGGTGATGCCATGCGGCCCGACCATGCGGCTCAGGCCTTTGGCCCAACTGTGCAGCCCGGCCTTGGCGCAAAACGCGCCGTTGATGTGCTCGGGCTCACTCTTGCCGGTGATGTTGATGATGCGACCCCAGCGCCGCGCGATCATCGGGTCGATCAAGGCGTCGCCCAGTTGGCGCGGCCGGTGGAAGTTCAGCGTCATGGCTTCCTGCCACTGCGCTTCGCTGACATGCAACTCCTTGAAGCTGCGCGAGCCACCGGCGTTGTTGACCAGGATGTCCACCTGGCCCAGGCCCTGCACCGCGGCCGTGGCCAGGCGCTGCGCGGCGTCTTCGGCATACATGTCCT
>JAYUQE010000106.1:0-2037 GCA_043756905.1 Burkholderiales bacterium
GGCAGATAGCCACCGGCGCGCGCACTGGCCCGACGACATGGCTGTTTGGCAGCGAGGTCGTGCTTGCCGGCCAGCCCGCCGGCGCGCCGCGCGCGCTGCGCTGGCTGCTCAAGCGCAACTCTTCGATCACGCCGCGGCAACTCGGCGCGGTGTATGCCACGCTGTGCGCGGTGTCGCTCGTCATCGCCAGCTTCTTTCTCTGGCAAGGGGCACCTCTGGTGTTGGCCTTTGCTGGCCTTGAGCTGCTGCTGGTGGGCGTGGCACTGCTGGTGTTTGCGCGCCATGCCGGGGACCGCGAAACCCTCACGCTGGTGGGCCGCTCGCTGCAGGTAGAGCAGTGTTGCGGCAGCCGCGTGGCACGCACTGAATTTGCGGCTGAGTGGCTGACCGTGGAGCCTGCTGCGGGGCAGGGCTCGCTGGTCGAGCTCGCCGGCCAGGGCCAGACCGTGCGCGTGGGGCGTTTCCTGCGGCCCGAGCTGCGCGGCGCATTTGCGCGCGAGCTGCGCCTGGCGCTGCGCCGCGCACCGGCCCGCCCCTGACGAGAACATCAAACTGAAGCGAAAACGATGAAGACGACGATCTCCCCTTGGCCACGGTTTTTGCGCCGCCTCTCCCAATTCTCCGAACTGGGGCTGATGTTGTCCGTGCTGCTCGCCTCAAGCGCAGCGCTGGCGGTGAACGATCTGCCCGGCGGCCCGGCCGTGCGCCAGCTCGACCTGCACCCGCCGATGACCAAGATCGCCGAGCAGCAGCAGTGGCTGCATAACTTCACGATGATCATTTGCCTGGTGATCTTCGTCGGCGTGTTCGGGGTCATGTTCTATTCGATCCTGAAGCACCGCAAATCGGTGGGCCACAAGGCGGCCAACTTTCACGAAAGCGTGGCCGTCGAAATCGCCTGGACCGTGGTGCCGTTCATCATCGTCATCTTCATGGGCGCGATGGCCACCCGCACCGTGGTGGCGATGAAGGACACCAGCAACGCCGACCTGACCATCAAGGCCACCGGCTACCAATGGAAGTGGGGCTACGACTACCTCAAGGGCGAGGGCGAGGGCATTAACTTTCTGCAAACGCTGGACGTGTCGCACCGGGTGATGTCCGACAGCGGCAAGCCCGCCGGTGACGACTACCTGCTCAAGGTCGACAACCCGCTGGTGGTGCCGGTGGAGCGCAAGGTGCGCATCATCACCACCGCCAACGACGTGATCCACGCCTGGATGGTGCCCTCGCTGGGCGTCAAGCAGGATGCGATTCCCGGCTTCGTGCGCGACACCTGGTTTCGCGCTGAAAAGGTGGGCGATTTCTACGGCCAGTGCGCCGAGCTGTGCGGCAAAGAGCACGCCTACATGCCGATCCACGTCAAGGTAGTAAGCCAGGCCGACTACGCGCTGTGGGTGGAAGGCAAGAAGACGGAAGTGGCCGCTGCTGCCGACGACCCGGGCAAGCAGTGGAACCTGGCCGACTTGGTGGCCCGCGGCGAGAAGGTCTACAACGCCAACTGCGCGGTCTGCCACCGGGCCGACGGCAAGGGCGCCGGCCCGATCAAGGCCCTTGACGGCAGCGCCATCGTGCAGGGCGATGTGGCCCAGCAGTTGCAAACCGTGCTCAACGGTGCCGCCGGCGGTGCCATGCCGCCGTGGAAGACGCTGTCCGACACCGAGCTCGCCGCCGTCATCACATACACCCGCAATTCGTGGAGCAACAAGACCGGCACGCTGGTGCAGCCGGCCGAAATTGTTGCTGCCCGCAAGTAAAGCCGCAGCCATCCAAGGAACCCCGACATGAGTGCAGTTCTTGACCACCACGGTCATCACCCCGCCGACGACCACGCTCACGGCGCCCCGCTGGGCTGGCGGCGCTGGCTGTACGCCACCAATCACAAGGACATCGGCACGATGTACTTGCTGTTCAGCTTCACGATGCTGATGGTGGGCGGCGTGCTGGCGCTGGGCATCCGCGCCGAGCTCTTTCAACCCGGCCTGCAATACGTGAACCCGGAGCTATTCAACCAGCTCACCACGATGCACGGGCTGA
>JAYUQE010000107.1:0-15187 GCA_043756905.1 Burkholderiales bacterium
CAGCGCACCAAGCTGATGCCCGACGTGCCCACCTTGATCGAGCTGGGCTACAAGGATCTGGACATCAGCGCCTGGATGGGCCTGGTCGGCCCCAAGGGCTTGCCCGCTGACGTGGTGCGCACGCTGAACCAGCACTTCAATGAGATCTTAAAGATGCCTGATGTGATGGCGCGCATGGCCACATTGGGCATCGAGCCCATCGGCGGTGAACCTGCGGTGATGGCGCGCCAGATTGCCGGCGACCATGAACGCTTCGGCAAGCTGGTGCAGGACTTCGGCATCAAGGCCGATTGAGCTGCTTCGAGCCGCACCATGGCCATTCTCGGCATCGACGAAATCACCTACGGCGCGGGCGACCTCGCCACCTGCAAGCGATTCTTTGGCGATTGGGGCTTGCGGCTAACCGAAGAAAGCAGCCACGCCCTGATTTTTGAAACGCTGGATGGCGGGCGTGTCGTGGTGCGTGACCCGCAGCACGGCGGCCTGCCCAGCGCCATGGAACCTGGCCCCACTTTGCACCAGGTGGTGTGGAGCATGGACAGTGCGGCCAGCCTGGCCACGCTGCGCAGCAAGTTGCTGGGTGCACCGGGTTTCGTCGACCTGGGCACGCGCATCCTGTGCACCGACCCCATGGGCCTGAGCGTGGGCTTTCAGCTCAGCCCGCGCCGCAAGCTTGATGTGCGCGGCAGCGGCGCCAACCCCTGGGGCGCACGCACGCGCGTAAACCAGGCCAGCCCGGTGTACGAGCGCGCCACGCCCATCGAGATCGGCCATGTGGTGTTCTTCGTGCAAGACCTGGAGGCCACAGAAGCCTTCTACGCCGCACTGGGATTCATCACTTCCGACCGCTACCCGGGCCATGGCGCCTTCATGCGCTGCGCCGCACGCGGCGGCCATCACGATTTGTTCCTGTTGCGCCGGCCCGGCGGTGGCGGTGGCGGGAACAGTGGCGGGAACGGCCTGAACCACGTGGCCTTTGCGGTGCGCGACATTCATGAAGTGTTTGGCGGCGGCCTGCACGTCAGCCGCTGCGGCTGGGCCACCCAGCTTGGCCCGGGGCGGCACCCCATTTCATCGGCCTACTTCTGGTACTTCAAGAACCCGGCGGGTGGCTTGATCGAGTACTACGCAGATGACGATGAATTGACCGAAGCCTGGCAGCCACGCAGCTTCACGCCCGGGCCCACGGTGTTTGCCGAGTGGGCCATCGCTGGTGGTATCGACGGCCACTCGAGGCGCCAGCATGGGCTGGCCGCGGACGGCAAGTTCCTCACCGAAAAGCGCTGATCTTTCCAGCAGGAGGCAGCATGAACGATTTTGGATTCAACCCCATGCTCCAGACCTTTGCAAACGCCGCCGAACAGGCTGCGGGCAAGGGCCGGATCGAGCCGCCTGGGCAGGCCGCCAACCTGATCTGGCAAACCCGGGCGGCGCCGCCCACGGCCGATGAAAACGCGCTGGGCGATGCCCTGGAGCAGGTGTTCAGTGGTGGTGCACAAACGCTAACGGAACTGGTGACTGGCTTGAACGCCCACGGTTCGCGCGACGCCCAAGGCCGGCCCTGGAGCGAAGCCAGCTTCGAAGCCGAAATGGCGCGCCTGGGCGCTTGAGTACAAGCAAGGAGCCAACATGTCGAGCACCGAACAAGCGCCTGATTTGAAGCAACACACCCAGCACCTGCTGGCCACCGGCGTGCGCGACCAGTGGTACCCCGTGGCGCCAAGCTGGCAAGTTCAGGATGCACCGTTGGGCCTGACCCGCCTGGGCGAGCAAATCGTGCTGTGGCGCGACACGGCGGGCCAGGTTCATGCCCTGCAAGACCGCTGCCCGCACCGCGGCGCGCGCTTGTCGATGGGCTGGAACCTGGGCGATCGCCTGGCCTGCTGGTACCACGGCATACAGGTCGACGGCGGCGGCACGGTGCGCGAAGTGCCCGCCGCGGCAAACTGCCCGCTTGAGGGGCGTACGTGCGTCAAGAGCTACCCGGTGCAAGAGCAGGCCGGCGCCGTCTTTCTGTGGTTCGGGCTGGATGCGAAAGCCGCGCCCGCCACGCTGCAACTGCCTGAAGAGCTGACGAGTGACGAGCATTCCCACTTCCTGTGCACGGCGCACTGGGCCACCAGCTACCGCTATGCCATCGACAACGTGATGGACCCGATGCATGGCGCCTACCTGCACGCCAGCTCGCACTCGATGGCCGAAGGCGACAAGCGCAGCGAGATGCGGCTGCGCAAGACCGACACCGGCCTGGTGTTCGAGAAGGTCGGCCAGACGGGCGTGAATTTCGATTGGGTGGAACTGGGCGACACCGGCTGCCTATGGCTGCGCCTGGCCATTCCTTACCAGCAGAAGTTCGGCCCGGGCGGCAGCTTCGGCATCGTTGGCCTGGTCACCCCGGTCGATGAGGGTCATTGCCAGGTCTACTTTTGGCGCACGCGCAAGGTGCAAGGCTGGCAGCGCAACGTGTGGCGCTTTCTGTATCGCAACCGGCTCGAAGGCCTGCATTGGGCGGTGCTGGAACAAGACCGCATCGTGCTCGAAGGCATGGCGGGCGATGCGCGCGAACATGAACACCTGTATGCGCATGACGCCGGGCTGGTGCGTGTGAGGCGCATGCTGGAGGCGCGGGCGGGGGAGCAGGCGAAGCGGTTGGTGGCCGCCGCCTAGCCCAACTCGATGTCTTGTCGATGTGATCGAACGATTACACTGATGCCATGTTGACGGTCAAGCCGCTGCCGCAGTTCACGGCTTGGCTGGCTGGCTTGAGGGACGGTGTGGTGCGTGGCGCGGTGGCCGCACGAGTCAAGCGCCTGGCTCTGGGTTTGACCGGCGACGTGCAGCCAGTGGGAGAAGGCGTGAGCGAGTTGCGCATTCACCTGGGTGCCGGGTGGCGGGTGTACTACGTGTACCACGGCGGCGCCGTGGTGGTGTTGCTTTGCGGCGGCAGCAAGCGCACTCAGGCGAAGGACATTGAACGCGCCAAGGCGCTGGCCGCGCGGCTGGAGTGATTGAAGGAGATGGACATGACAGAACGCATCAAAGTCGCCGACCTGCCGGAGTTCGACGCTTCTGAGTTTCTGGATGGCGACGAAGCAGTTGCCGCGTTCTTGAGCGACATCTTGCAGGCCAATGACCCGGCCTTGCTGGCGGCTGCGCTGGGTGACATTGCCCGGGCCCGCGGCATGACCGAGATTGCGCGCGCCGCGGGGTTAACCAGGGAAGCCCTGTATCGCGCTCTGCGCCCCGAAGCGCAGCCGCGCTTCGACACCGTTCAACGTGTTTGCACCGCCTTGGGTGTTCGTTTGGTGGCGGTCGCGGGCTGACGCCACATGCCATCACTGGGCGAGGCGGGCTCCTGGCCAATGCCCAAGACCAATCCCGAACATTAATCATGCAAAACCTCGACAGCGCCGGCCTGGTGCCCACCTCAGCGCGCACCCTCGCAGCGTTCAAGCTGCGCCAGCCGCAAAGCCTGGCCCAGGCTTTGGCTGATCTGCGAGTTGCCGAACAGCCCGTGCTGCTGGCCGGCGGCACTGACCTGGTGGCCGCGTTCAATGAAGGACTGCAACCGCGCGAACTGATCTGCCTGGCCGGTGTGCCCGAACTGCACCAAGTACAGCCTTGCGCGCACGGCCTGCGCATCGGCGCCGCGGTGAACCATGCCCAGGGCAGCACGCATGCCTTGCTGCTGGAACAGGCGCCGGGCCTGGCGCAGGCCTGGGCGCGCATCGCCAACCCGCGCATCCGCTTCACTGGAACGTTAGGCGGCAACCTGATGGCGCGGCGCACGCGCTACGAAGGCTCGATGATGCTGGCCTGCGCCGGTGTTGCACTTGAATTCGCCACCCCGCAAGGCGCGCTGGAACTGCCGGTGTTGGCGCTGTGGCAAGGCCTGCCCGAGCGCGCGCTGCTGCTGGCGATGCGGCTGGAAACGGCTTCGCTGCTGGCCTACTTTCACGACCGCTCGCTGCGCCCGCTGCTCAGCCTGGCCGGTGCGCTACGCCAGCGCGCCAACGGCCTGTACCTGTGCTGCGCGGTGGCCACGGAACACCTGGCGCCGGTGCTGCTGGAACTCGACTTGCCCGGCATGGACCTGCACGCCATGGCCGCCAACGCGCTCTCGCTGGCGCTTGAGGCCATGAACCGACTGCCGGAAAGCTTTCATGACACCTCGCTCACGCCGGCGTATGCACGAGCGGCCGGCAGCGCCTTGCTGGCGCGCCAACTGAAAGGCCTGGCCCATGGCTGATGACGAACACCTGCTGCTGCGCTGCACGCTCAACGGCCGGCCGTTTGAACGCAGCGTGCCCGTGCAGCGCACCTTGCATGAATTGCTGCACGACGACCTCGGCTTGGTGGGCACGCGATTGGCCTGCGGCGCCGGCGTGTGCGGCGCCTGCCTGAGCCTGGTGGATGGCGAGCCCCGGGCGAGCTGCGCCACCTTTGCCTTCCAGGTGCAGGGCTGCCAAGTCACCAGCGTCGAAGGCTTGGCCAGCAACGGCGTGCTGCACCCCTTGCAACAAGCCTTCATCGACCACGGCGCCTTTCAATGCGGCTACTGCACCAGTGGCATGCTGCTGTTGGCCAAGGCCTTGCTCGACCGCGAGCCCACGCCCAGCCGCGAACGCATCACCGAGTGGCTGAGCTCAAACGTTTGCCGCTGCACCGGCTACGCGCAGATCATCGACGCGGTGCAGTCTGCGGCGGCGCGCATGGCAGGTGCTCGATCATGAACGCGAGGCTGGATCAAGTCGGCCACAGCCTGGCGCGCAACGATGCCGTGGCCAAGCTCACGGGCACGGCCGTGTACGGGCCCGATGTGATGTTGCCCGGCATGCTGCACGCCAAGGTGCTGCGCAGCCCACGCGCGCACGCTCGGGTGTTGCGCATCGATGCCGGCGCCGCACGCGCGATGCCCGGCGTGCGCGCCGTGCTCACGCGCGACGACATTCCGCCCCACGTGGTGCCGGTCTACGGCTACTTCATCAAGGACCAGCCCCTGGTGGCGCTGGACCGCGTGCGCTACATCGGCGACATCGTCTGCGCCGTGGCGGCCGACACCGAAGCCCAGGCCATCGCCGCGCTGCAAACGATTCAGGTGACCTACCTCGACCTGCCCGTTGTGGCCAGCATCGCCGCGGCCACGGCGGGCGATGCGGCCGAACTGTTCGATCAAGCGCCGATGGGCATCGTTCCGCCCTATGGCGCCGGCGCCAGCGCGCAATTGCGGCCGCGCCGCAACGTCTGCTACGAGTTCACTTACGCCATGGGCGAGGCGGCTGCGTTCGCGCGCTGCGATCACGTCTTTGAAGACGAATTCCAGTTCTCGCGCATGACGCATGTTCACCTGGAGCCATTCGTCAGCGTGGCCCAGGCCACAGCGCAGCACATTCAGCTTTGGGCCAGTTGCCAAAACCCCTTTCCGCTGCGCCGCGAAATCGCGCGCATGTTCAAGCTGCCCGAAAACGCGGTGAGCGTGCAGGTGCCCTACCTGGGCGGCGGTTTCGGCGCCAAGAACAACGTCAAGACCGAGGCGCTGACAGTGATGCTGTCGCTGCTGGCCGGCAAGCCGGTGCGCCTGGCGTTAACGATGGAGGAAAGCTTCCTCACCAACACCCAGCATGCCGCCGTGCTGCGCCTGAAGACCGGCGTGATGAACGACGGCACCCTGGTGGCGCGCGAAAGCCGCATCGAACTCGACGCCGGCGCGTATTCCGATGCCAGCCCGTTGGTGGCTGAGAAGTGCGGTTACCGCATTCCCGGCCCGTATCGCTGGGCGCACATCAACACCCGCTGCGCCTGCGTGATGACCAACACCGCGCCGGCCGGGCCGTTTCGCGGCTTTGGCGGCACGCAGGCCACATGGGCCAGCGAATCGCAAATCGACATGATTGCCCACCGCCTGGGGCTGGAGCCGTACGCGCTGCGCATGAAGAACCTGCTGGACTTGCACGAGCCGTTCATGCCCGGCGAAAGCGGTGTTGACAGCGACATGCGCGAAGGGCTCGATCTGGTGTGCCGTGAGATCGGCTACCACGGCCGCCAGCGAATTGACACGGGCGTGAAGCGGCGCGGCATGGGCCTGGCCATCGGCTTCAAGGATGGTGGCGGCGTGAACAAGCCGGCGCAGGCGCGGGTGAAGATGACCACGCAGGGCGAGGTGATCTTGCAATGCGGCACGGTGGAAATGGGCCAGGGTGCACACACCGCATTGGCCCAGGTGGTGGCTGAAGAGTTGGGCACGGGCATCGGCCGCATTCGCTTTGCACCCATCCACACCGACGTGACACCTTTTGACCAGGGCACCAACGCGAGTTCAGGCGTGGCGGTGATGGGCCGTGCGGTGCAGTTCGCGGCGCAAGCGCTGAAGCGCCAGGTGCTGGAATTCGCCGCCACGCAAATGCGCGTGCCGCTGGTTGAGTTGAGCCTCAACGATGGCCACATCGTGCACGGTGAACAGCGCCACGCCCTCGGCCCGCTGGTGATGCGCCAGTTCGGCGGCACTGGCTTCGAGTTCAGCGCCGACGGCTTCTACAAGCCCGAGCTCGACCACCGCGCCCCGCTTGAAGCGCAATGCGTGTTCTGGGAAATCGGCTGGGGCGCCATCGAGGTGGAGGTCGATACCGAAACCGGCGCTTTGAGCGTGATCAAGCTCGTGGCCAGTGGCGACACGGGGCGCTCGCTCAACCCGCTGGTGTGCACCGGCCAGGAAAACGGCGCCGCGCTGATGGGCCTGGGCCAGGCGCTGTTCGAAGGCATGGTGTATGACGCGCAGGGCCGCTTGCTCAACGGCACGCCCGGCACCTATCGCGTGCCGCTGGCCAGCGACCTGCCGCGCGAATTTGTGACGATCACCCAAGAGCAAGGCCACGGCCCCGGCCCCTTCGGCGCCAAGGGCGCGGGCGAAGCCACCATCCTGCCCATGGCCAGTGCGTTGGCCAACGCGGTGTTCGATGCGGTGGGCGTGCGCATCACCTCCTTGCCCATCACGCCGGTGAAGATTCTTGCTGCCTTGCAGGCCCAGGCCTCCTCCACTTCAACGAGCTAACGAATGAAAACACTCAACGCCCTGGCGCTCACCCTGACCACCTTGCTGCCCCTGGCCGGCCAGGCCCAAACCTGGCCCGATCGCAGCACCCGTTTCGTCGTGCCCTTCCCGGCCGGCGGCGTGCTGGATGTGCTCACCCGCAGCGTGGCCGAGCCCCTGGCCGCGGCAACAGGGCACACCGTGACGGTGGAAAACCTGCCCGGCGCTGCCGGCAACATCGGCATCGAGAAAGTGGCGCGCGCCGCGGGCGATGGCGCCACCGTTCTGTTCGTGCCGCAGGGCAACATCACCATCAACGCCACGCTGCTGCCGCAGTCACCCTTCAAGTGGGAACGCGACTTCAAGCCCGTGAGCCTGCTGGCCTATGCCCCCAACGTGATGGTGGTGCACCCCGGTGTGCCGGCGAAGAACCTGGCCGAGCTGCTGGCGCTGGCGCGCGCGCAGCCGGGTAAGCTGAACTATGGCTCGCCGGGCAACGGCTCCAGCCTGCATTTGATCGGCGAACTGCTCAAGCGCGAGGCGAAGATCGACATCGCCCATGTGCCCTACAAAGGCACCACGCAGGCGCTGCAAGACATCGTGGGCGGCCAGATCCAAATCATGTTCGGCGCCGTGCCCACCTTGCTGCCCGCCATCCAGGCCGGCCAGTTGCGCGCCTTGGCCGTTACCACGGCGCAGCGCGCGCCGAGCCTGCCCGATGTGCCCACCTTGGCCGAGGCCGGCGTGAAGGGCATCGACGTGCCTTCGTGGTACGGCGTGATGCTGCCAGCATCAACCCCCGATGCGCTGGTGGCGCGCGTTCAGGCGGCGATGGCTGGTGTGCTGAATCAACCCGCCATCACGGCCAAATTGCGCAACCAGGGCTTGACCGTGCTGGCCAGCAAGCCTGACGACTTTGCGGCGCAGATCAAGCGCGAAACGGCGACCTGGGCCACGGTGATCCGCGAGGCGGGGATCAAGGCGGATTGATAACTGCGCACCTGACCCGGCGAGCACCTACCCGCGCTTGGCCACCAACGTGAGGATGTCGTAGCTGGCCACCAGCTCACCTGATTGGTTGGTGACTTCCACGTCCCAGGCCACCACGCCTTGGCCCTGGCCTTTGGCGTCTGTGCGCTGGCGGTCGATCTTGCGTTTGCACGTGAGCCGCGCGCGAATGGTGTCGCCAATGCCCACGGGCTTGATGAAGCGCAGCGCATCGAGCCCGTAGTTGGCCAACACCGGGCCGGGCGCAGGGCTGACGAACAAGCCGGCCGCGGCTGACAGAACAAAGTAGCCATGCGCGATGCGTTTGCCGAACGGGCTTTCCTTGGCTGCCACCTCGTCGAAGTGCATGTAGAAATAGTCGCCCGAAATGCCGCCGAAGGCCACGATGTCGGCCTCGCCCACGGTGCGCCGGTGTGTCAACAGCGATTCGCCGATTTGCAGCTCTTCAAAGTGGCGGCGAAAGGGGTGGACTTCGGTTTCGATGAGTTTGGCGCCGCGCACATGCTCGCGCGTCACCGCCGCCAGCATGCTGGGCGAACCCTGCACGGCACAGCGTTGCAGGTAATGCTTAACGGCGCGCAGCCCGCCGAGTTCTTCACCGCCACCGGCACGGCCGGGGCCGCCGTGCTTCAGGGTGGGCAGGGGCGAGCCATGGCCGGTGGATTCGGGCGCGGCTTCGCGATCCAGGATGTGCAGGCGGCCATGCAGCGCGGCCAGGTGCGGAATGACCTGCGCCGCCACGGCCGGCGTTTTCGTTACCAACGTGGCCACCAGGCTGCCTTTGCCGCGTGCGGCCAGGGCCAGCGCGTTATCCAGGCCGTCATAGGGCATCAAGGTGCTGACCGGGCCGAAGGCTTCAATGTCATGCACCTCAGCCTGCTCAAACGGATCGTTAGCCAACAGCAGCGTGGGCGCGAAAAACGCACCATCGTTCACGCCCTCGCCCTGCGGCGCAAAGCCGTCGCCCTGGCCAAACACCAGCTCGGCGCTGCGCCGCAGTTGCGCCACACGCTCGGTCACGTCCGCTTGCTGCGCGCGCGATGCCAGGGGCCCCATCCTCACGCCTTCGCGCGACGGGTCGCCCACCACCACCTTGGCCAGCCTGGCCTGCAACGCACTGGCCACGGCGTCGAGCTGCGCCCGCGGCACGATGGCGCGGCGAATCGCGGTGCATTTCTGGCCGGCCTTGCCGGTCATTTCGCGCACCACTTCCTTGATGAAAAGTTCGAACTCGGGGTCATCGGGCGTCACATCGTCGGCCAGGATGGCGCAGTTCAGTGAATCGGCCTCGGCGTTGAAGGGCACCGAATGGCGCACCAGGTTGGCGTTCACGCGCAGCCTGGCCGCGGTGTCGGCCGAGCCGGTGAAGGTGACCACGTCTTGCCCGTTGAGCTGATCGAGCAAATCGCCCGTGCCGCCGATCACCAATTGCAGCGCGCCTGGCGGCAACAGGCCCGATTGCACGATGACGCGCATCAAGGCCTCGGTCAGATAGCTGGTTGCCGTGGCCGGCTTGGCGATGCAGGGCATGCCGGCCAGGAAGCTGGGTGCAAACTTCTCCAGCAAACCCCAGACCGGGAAGTTGAATGCGTTGATATGCACCGCCACGCCGCCACGCGGCACCAGGATGTGGCTGCCGGCGAAGGCGCCCGTTTTGCCCAGTGGCTGCGCCGGCCCTTCATGCACCAGGTTACTTGAAGGCAGCTCGTTGCCGCCGATGCCGGCGTAGGCGAACAGGGTGCCGGCGCCGCCTTCGATGTCGACCCAACTGTCAGCGCGCGTGGCGCCTGTGTGGGCTGAAACGGCGTACAGCCCTTCCTTGTGTTCGAGCAGAAATTTGCCCAGGGCCCTGAGAATTTGCGCGCGGGCCTGGAAGTCCAGCGCCAGCACGGCGCGCAGGCCCACGCTGCGCGCATGGGCCAGGCTCTCGGCGAAGTCGATCGCGTCAGCGTGCGTGTGCGCCACCAGGCGGCCGTTCACCGCGCTGTGCAGCGGCAGCGCGGCCTGGGTGCCCAGCCAGCGGCCGGCGATGTAGCTTTGCAAGTTTTGCAGTGGTTGGCTCATGTCAATCGTTGCTTCCTGGTTGGCGGCGCCGCGGCAGGCAGCTGCACCTGGTGCAAGCCGCCCAGGAACAGGTCGGCCACGATGGGCGCCATGGCTTCGTGGTTCAGCCCGGCCTCGGGCTTCATCCAGGTGAACATCCAGTTGATCATGCCGAACAACAGCATGGTCAAGGGCTTGGCTAAACGCGCGGGGCTCAACGCAGGCCGCACGGCGTTCAAGGCCGCGGCCAGGCCGGCCACGACCTCACGCTCGGTGTCGAGCACGCGCTCGCGGTCGGCGGCGTTCAGGAACTTCACGTCTTCGGTGAGCACGCGGTGCGCGTGTCGGGCATCGGCATAGGCCAATACGAAGCGGTGGATGAGCGCGCGCAAGTGCGCCTCGGGCGGCAGCCCCAGTGCGATGGTTTGCGCCACCAGGGCATGCAACAGCACCACATGGCTTTCGGTGATGCTGACCAGCAGCGCGTACTTGTCGCGGTAGTAGTGGTACAGCGTGGCTTTGGAAAGGCCGCAGGCCAACGCCACCTGGTTCATGCTCGTGCCGGCGTAGCCGTGCTGCGCAAACAGCTCGGCCGCGCGTTCGAGAATCTGCCCGCGCTGGCTGTTGTAACCCGGGGCCCGGCCGCGCGCCAAGGCCTATCTCTCGTCAAACGACAGCACCACGCGCTCGGTCAGCGGGTGCGCCTGGCAGGTGAGCACGAAACCGGCTGCCACCTCGGCCTTGTCGAGCGCGAAGTTGCGCTCCATGCGCACCTTGCCCTCGATCAGCTTGGCGCGGCAGGTGCCGCACACGCCGCTGGTGCAGGAGAACGGCACTTCCATGCCCGCGGCGCTGGCGCAGTCGAGGATGCTGGGCTGGTCTTTGCGGAACTCGATCTCGCGCCGCAGGCCGTCGCGGATGATCACCACCTTGGCCAGCTCGGCGTCGCCCGGCTGGGCCTGGTGGATCACCGCACCGCCGGCCGTTTGGCCTGGCAACCCAGGCTGACCTGGAACGTTGGCCACACCGAAGCGCTCAATATGGATGCGCTCTTCGGCCACGCCGGCTTCGCGCAGGGCGGCTTCGGCTTCGTCGTTCATCTGATACGGGCCGCAAACGTAGGCGTGGGCGATGCGGGCAGCGGGCAGCACGCCGCGCAGGAATTCGGCCAGCTTGTCGCGGTTCATCAAGCCCATGTTCAACGGCGCATCGGTGTGCTCGTCGCTGAAGACATGGTGCAGTGTCAGGCGCGTCATGTACCGGTTCTTCAAGTCTTCGAGCTCCTCCTTGAACATGGTGGAGCGCACCGCGCGGTTGCCGTAGATGAGGGTGAAACGGCTCAAGGGCTCACGCGCCAGCACCGTTTTCATGATCGACAAGATCGGCGTGATGCCGCTGCCCCCGGCAATGCCCACATGGTGGCGCTTGGATTGCGGCTCAATGGGCACGAAGAAGCGGCCCTGCGGCGCCATCACCTGCAGCGCATCACCCGGCTGCAAATGCGCGTTGATCCAGTTTGAAAACACGCCGTCGCGCACTTGGCGCACGCCCACACGCAGCTCGCCGTCATCAACGCCGGCGCAGATCGAATACGAGCGGCGCAAGTCAGTGCCGTCAATCGTGTGGCGCAGCGTGAGGTACTGGCCCTGGGTGAAGCCGAACACCTCGCGCAAGGGCGGCGGCACTTCGAAGGTGACGATCACCGCTTCAGCCGTGTCGGGCTCGATGCGACGCACGGTTAACGAATGAAATAACGGTGTCGTGCTCATATTGGCTTGAAATGCTCGAAAGGCTCCTTGCACGCCAGGCAGCGCCACAGCGCCTTGCACGCTGTGGAGCCGAAGGCAGCCAGGCGCTCGGTGTTGGTGCTTTCACAGCGCGGGCAGGGCACGGCGTCGGCCCGACGGCCATGCATGCGGATCGGCGCACCCTGCGCGGCACTCACCGGGCCCGGCGGGGCGATGCCATAGGCCAGCAGCTTGGCGCGGCCTTCGGCGCTGATCCAGTCGGTGGTCCAGGCCGGTGCGCGTTGCAGCTTGATGCGCGCCTCGCCCAGGCCGGCGGCCTTGATGGCTGCGCACACATCCTTTTCGATGACCTCGGTGGCCGGGCAGCCCGAATAGGTGGGCGTGAGCACCACCTCAATCGCGTCGCCACGCTCGACCACATCGCGCACGATGCCCAGATCGCACACCGAAAGCGCCGGCACTTCGGGGTCGAGCACGCGGTTCAAGGCGCGCCAGGCACGTTCCACCCGGCTGGGCTTCACCACACGCCCCCGGGGAAGCTGCGTTGCAGGGTCTGCATCTCGGCCAGCAGCAGGCCCATGTGTTCACTGTGCACGCCGCGCCTGGCGGTGGACCGGAATGCCGTGTCCTTGGGTGCGCTCAAGCCGGCTTCAGCGAGCACGGGGCTGACCTGCGCCAACCAGGGCGTACGCAGCGTTGAACACAGCGGCACCAGGCCGGCCGCGGCGGCGCTTTCATCCACCGCATCGGCCTCGAACATTTCCGCCGTGTAGGGCCACAAAGCCTTCAGCGCGGCCTCGCAGCGGCGTTTGGATTCGGCCGTGCCGTCACCCAGGCGCACCGCCCAATCGGCGGCGTGCTGCTGGTGGTAGCGCGCTTCCTTGACGGCCTTGCCGGCAATGGCTGCCAACTCTGCGTCGGTTGACCCGGCCAGGCCTTCCCACAGCAGTTTGAGGTAACTGGCCACGAACAGGTTGCGCAGCACGGTGAAGGCAAAGTCGCCGCGCGGCAGTTCGACAATGGCCAGGTTGCGGTAGTCGCGCTCGTCGCGCAGGAACGCGAGCTGGTCTTCATCGTGCCCCGCGCCTTCGCGCTGGCCGGCCAGGGTGAGCAGCGCACGCGCCTGGCCGATCAGGTCGAGCGCCATGTTGGCCAGGGCGATGTCTTCTTCGAGCACCGGCGCGTGCCCCGTCCATTCGCCCAGGCGCTGGCCCAGGATCAGGCAGGTGTCGCCCAGGCGCAGCAGCGCCTGCACGCCTGAGTCATTTGAAACGTTGATCGAGGCTTGCATGGCTTCACATGTGGTCAACCGAGTCGGGCAGCTTGTAGAACGTGGGGTGGCGGTAGACCTTGTCTTCCATCGGGTCGAAGTACATGTCCTTGTCCGCCGGGTCGCTGGCGGTGATCTGGTCTGAGCGCACCACCCACACGCTGGAGCCTTCCTGCCGGCGCGTGTAGACGTCGCGCCCCATCTGAATGGCCATGGCCGCGTCGCTGGCGTGCAGGCTGCCGCAATGCTTGTGGTCCAGCCCGGCGCGGGTGCGAACGAACACTTCCCACAAGGGCCATTCGGTTTCTGTCTTGCTTTCACTCATCTCGATTCCTTTCAAGCCGCCTGTGCCAACGGTGCATGCTTGGCCGCATGTTTGGCCGCATTCACCAGCGCCGCTTCCCGCACCCAGGCGCCATCGTCCCAGGCCTTCACGCGCGCGGCCAGGCGTTCGGTGTTGCAGGGGCCGTCGCCGCCCACCACGGCCCAGAACTCGGCCCAGTCGATCACGCCATGGTCGTGGTGCTGGCGCGCTTCGTTCCATTTCAAATCGGGGTCGGGCAGGGTCACGCCCAGCACCTTGGCCTGGGCGATGGTGGCGTCGATGAAGCGCGCGCGCAGCTCGTCGTTGCTCACCCGCTTGATGCCCCAGCGCATGCTTTGCGCGCTGTTGGGGGATTGGTCGTCAGGCGGGCCGAACATCATCACCGAAGGCCACCACCAGCGGTTCACCGCGTCTTGCACCATGGCGCGCTGGGCATCGGTGCCCTCTTTCATCATCACCAGCAGCGCATCAAAGCCCTGGCGCTGGTGAAAACTTTCTTCGCGGCAGATGCGGATCATGGCGCGCGCATACGGCGCGTAGGAGCAGCGGCAGATGGGCACCTGGTTCATGATCGCTGCGCCATCGACCAGCCAGCCGATGGTGCCCACGTCGGCCCAGGTCAGCGTGGGGTAGTTGAAGATGCTGCTGTACTTGGCGCGGCCCGTGTGCAGGGCGTCGATCATCTGGTCGCGGCTGGTGCCCAGCGTTTCAGCCGCGGCGTACAGGTACAGGCCGTGGCCGCCTTCGTCCTGCACCTTGGCCAGCAAGATGGCCTTGCGCTTGAGCGTGGGCGCGCGGCTGATCCAGTGGCCTTCGGGCAGCATGCCCACAATTTCAGAGTGCGCATGCTGGCTGATCTGCCGCGTCAGGGTCTTGCGGTAGTTGTCGGGCATCCAGTCTTTGGCTTCGATGAAATCACCGGCGTCAATGCGCGCATCGAAGCGTTCCTGCAATTGCAGCTCTTGCGCCGAGCGCAGCGGTTTGCTTGCCGGGCTGTCTTCCTTGCCCAGGGTGTCCATGGCTTGGGTGTACATGGCGCTTGTCCTTTGGCTTATTTGGAACGTTTGTCGATGGCGCGGCGTGCCTTGCCGGTGAGCGTGCGCTCGATGGCTTCGGGGTTTTCCACGCTCACGCGGGTGCTGATGCCGATCATGGTCTTGATGCGGTGTTGCAGCGTTTGCGCCAGCGCAACCCGGTCGGCATTCAAATGCGCCTGCGCCAGTTCGCAGCGCACTTGCACGTTGTCCAAGTGGCCGTCGCGGGTGACGATGATCTGGTATTGGCCGCCAAGCTGCTCTTGCTGCAACACCAGCTCTTCGATCTGCGTGGGGAACACGTTCACGCCGCGGATGATGAGCATGTCGTCGCTGCGCCCCACGATCTTGCCCATGCGCCTGAAGGAGCGCGCAGTGGGCGGCAGCAGCCGCGTGAGGTCGCGCGTGCGGTAGCGAATGATGGGCATGGCCTCTTTGGTCAGCGAGGTGAACACGAGTTCACCTTCGCTGCCGTCGGGCAGCACGGCGCCGGTTTCGGGGCTGACGATCTCGGGGTAGAAATGGTCTTCCCAGATCACCGGGCCGTCTTGCGTTTCAACGCATTCGCTGGCCACGCCGGGGCCCATCACTTCGCTCAGGCCGTAGATGTCCACCGCCTTGAGGTCGGCCTTGGCCTGGATTTCGCGGCGCATGGCTTCGGTCCAGGGCTCGGCGCCGAAGATGCCGGTGCGCACGCTCATGGCGCGCGGGTCGGCACCGATGCGCTCGAAC